>JAZADN010000072.1:0-77346 GCA_036123585.1 Actinomycetota bacterium
CCGGAAAAAATAGTAATCATTCTCAAATAATCGACGAGGAGGCGCCCTCGAGGGGCGGATCCGGGTTCCGGAACCCAAAGGGTTCGAGGAATCGGAAGGCAGCGACGCCAACTTCCTCGACGAAGAAAAAGGCTGATCGCCGCGGACGTAGTAAGGCGTCCGATGAGTCCGCCACTGGTGACAAGAGGCCGCCGGCCGGACGTTCGAGTGGTGGGCGGACGACGCCCCCCGGGACGTCGGGTACGCGCAGCGCCAAGAAGAGGAGGACGTGAGTATGGAGTGGATCGAGACCACAGGAGCCACGCTCGACGAAGCGAAGGAACGCGCCCTGGACCGCTTGGGCGTGGCCGAGGACGAAATGGAAGTGGAGATCCTCGTCGAAGGCTCCCGCTCGATGTTCGGCCTGCGAAAGACCGAGGCCCGTCTTCGGGCACGTGTCCGGCCGACGAGCCCGCGTCCCAAGATGGAGCGCAGGGACCGGAACCGTCGCAATGGCAAGAAGGCCCAAGGAGGGGATGGCCAGAAGGGCCGCAGTCGAAACGACGACCAGCAGGCGAAGAAACAGGGCGACAAGCAGGCCCGTGGGAAGAGTTCAGGCCAAAGCCAGCCTGAGGGCCGAGGCAAGGGTCGATCGCGTCGTGGCGGCCGGGACAAAGGTGGGAATGTTGTTGCCGAGCAGCAGGTAGTCGAAATGGCGGGATCGAACGAGACGACTGGTCGTAGTGGCCGGGAAAAGGGGCCGGCACCCAAGCCGGTTCGGGAGAACGGTCGTGGGAGCGGCCGGGAGAGGGCTGAGGTGGAGGCCATGGATCTACAGACGCAGGCACGGATCACCGAGGAGTTCGTCCAGGGACTCCTGGACAAGATGGGCCTAGAGGCGCGGGTCGCCAGCACCATCGAGGAGGACCGTCTGACGGTCGAGGCGCAGGGCCTGAATCTTGGTCTGGCCATCGGCCAGCAGGGCGAGACGGTTCGTGCAATCACGGAACTGTCGCGGACCCTCGTCCAGAGGAGCTCCGACGGCCAGGCCGAAGGTTCGCTGACCGTCGACATCGGCGGTTATCGCGAGCGTCGGCGGTCATTTCTGGCCGACTTTGCCCGAACCCAGGCTGAAGCCGTCCTTGAGGACGGTCGACCTCGTGCCCTCGAGCCGATGAGCGCTGCCGACCGGAAGGTCGTCCACGACACCATCGCCGAGATCGATGGCCTCTCCACGAGCTCGGAGGGCAGCGACGCTGACCGCCGGGTCGTCATCTCGGTCTCCGCAGGCTGATCGGGTAGTCCTGGATCCGGGGTCTGGGACGAGCCGGTCGACGACCGGACAGACGACATGACTTCCGTCGAGGAGGTCCTTGATGTGGCGAAGGCCGAGGGGTACCTGACCCCGACGGCCGCGATGGAAGGTCCCGCGCATAGCGCGGGCTTTCTCGTGTTCTCCGGTCTTCCCGAGTTGGATGATCCGCAGGTCGTCGCGATCGACCTGGGAACCGGTGGTGGGATTCCGGGTCTTGTTCTGGCCACTCTGACGGCTTGGCGGTGGTCGTTGGTTGATCGCGGAGAACGACGGACGACATTCCTCCGATGGGCGGTTCGACGATTGGGGCTCGACGAGCGGGTGGATGTCCTCCTGGCGGATGCCGCCGAGGTGGCTCGTGGTTCCCTTCGCGGGAAGGCAACCGTGGTGACGGCCCGGGGATTCGCCTCACCGGCGACGACTGCGGAATCTGCCGCTCCCCTCCTCGAAATCGGTGGATCGCTGCTGGTCAGCGAGCCGCCAATGCAGGACGCCGCCGCTGGATCGTCCGCAAGGTGGCCGGCCGAAGGCCTTGCTGTTCTTGGCCTCCACGACGTTGGAAGTTGGCGAGTCGGAGATCGTACCTATCGGGCGATTCGACGACTTGAGATGTGCCCGGATCACTTTCCGCGGCGCTCTGCACGCCAGGTAGACGATCCACTCTGGACGTCAGCGGAATAGGTTCAGCCTAGGCAAGAGGTCGAAGAGCGTGTTCCACGTGGAACATCTGGCTGGCGATTTCCCGGGTGGTGTTCCACGTGAAACAGATAGGAAGTTCCTGAAGGTTTTCCACAGGGGTGCTTGTGTTCTGTGGTCAATCCCGCCATGATCCTCTAGATGGTCTTACAGAACCGCCGCGCCCGTATCATCGCCGTTGCCAACCAGAAGGGTGGCGTCGGGAAGACTACGACGACCATCAACCTAGGCGCCTCGATCGCTGAGCAAGCAAAGAGGGTCCTGATCGTCGACTTGGATCCTCAGGCCAATGCCACTACAGGTCTGGGGATCGCATCCCGCGAGCTCGAGGGATCAGTCTATGAAGTGGTCCTTCAACGAGCCACGATCGCGGAAGTCCTCTGTACGACCGATGTGGCGAATCTCGAGGTGGTGCCGTCCAGCCTCTCGCTGGCTGGAGCGGAGATTGAGCTCGTAACGGCCTTCAGCCGGGAGCACCGTCTGGAGAAGGCTTTGGCCGAGGTGGCCGACGACTACGACGTGATCCTGATCGATTGCCCGCCGGCGCTCGGCCTCCTCACTGTGAATGCCCTGGTGGTTGCTGAAGAGGTCCTTGTTCCGATCCAGTGCGAGTACTACGCCCTCGAGGGTCTTGGACAACTGGTCGGCAATGTCGATTTGGTGAAGGCGAACCTGAATCCGGGTCTGGAGATCTCGACGATCGCCCTAGTGATGTATGACGCCAGGACCAAACTCTCCGAGCAGGTGGCTGACGAGGTCCGTACGTACTTCGGAGATCGGGTGTGTCGACAGGTGATCCCCCGCTCAGTCCGCCTCTCCGAGGCGCCGTCTTTCGGTCAACCGATCACCGTGTACGACCCATCCTGTCGGGGGGCTGTGGCCTACAGAGAGTTGGCCCGAGAGGTACTCGAGCGGGGCAAGGCTGCCCCTGAGACGACCGAGGAGGTCGCATCATGAAGAAGGGTGGACTTGGCAAGGGTCTTTCCGCGCTAATCCCGGATTCCGGCGTCTCGGAGATTCCTGAGGTGACGTCGCCGGATCCCGTCTCCGATCCATCGGCCGGTGGCACCGTTGCCGGAGAGGCTCGGTTGGCCACCATCGCGGTAGCTGACGTCTCCCCCAACCAGTACCAGCCTCGACGGATCTTTGATGACGAGAAGATGGCCGAACTGACCCTCTCCATTCAAGAGGTCGGGGTGCTTCAGCCGATCCTCGTCCGGCAGACCGATGGCGGCTACGAGTTAGTGGCCGGTGAACGTCGGTGGCGAGCGGCCAAGCGCGCCGGCTTGACCACGATCCCGGCCCTCGTGCGGGAGAGCGAGGACCGGGATTCTCTCGAGCAGGCCATCGTGGAGAACCTCCATCGGGACGACCTCAATCCGCTGGAGGAAGCTGCCGCCTTCCATCGCCTGATGGACGAATTCGGCCTTACTCAGCACCAGGTCGCTGTGCGGGTTGGTCGTAGTCGCCCGGCCGTGGCCAACAGCCTCCGACTCCTGCATCTTCCAGATTCCGTCCAGGAGCGAATCATGGATGGGAGTCTCGGTGCCGGGCACGCGCGGGCGCTGGCCGGCCTGGGTGATCGTCAGTTGGTTGAGCGTCTGGCCCGACGGGTGGCCGACGAGGGCCTATCGGTCCGCCAGGTCGAGGACCTCGTCCGGTCGATCGACGCGGTCGAAGAGGCCTCTGAAGAGGTTTCTTCTACACCACCCGAGATCACGCGGGACGCTGCCCTACTCGAAGTCGAACGAATCCTCGGCGACCGCTTCGACACCACAGTCAAGGTGCAGTCACGGGGGAGGAAGGGTCGGATCGTGGTGGAGTTCGCCGACCGCGACGACCTTCAGCGCCTCTTCGAACTCCTGGGCGGTTGACAAGGAGTCGATCTACCACCTACCACTGATTAGTTCAGCGTCGACTCGATTCCTGCTAGTCAGGGCGCTTTGCCGGGAGGATCGGCGGCGGGATCGGCCGTCCAGTCAGCGATGGCGCCCACGAGGGCATCGGCAATCTCCGCGGTGGCCATGACGATGGCTGCTGGTGGTGCCAGGGTGCACAGCACAGCTGGCATGCGGGTACGACGGAGAACGGTAGTTCGGCGGCCTTCTGTCAAAGCGGCTTGGGTTGGGGTCTTCGTCGTACCCGCATCGGTACGGGTGTCGTCGGGTCGGTCGGGACCGAGGATCTCGTCCAGCGTATTGGCGCACCGGTGGGCCAGGCGGAGTCCCCCCTCGCTGTGGAAGCCTTCAGTAGCGAAGTAGGTAATACAACAATAGGAATGATTCTCAATTTTGAAGCCGAGGTACAATCCGGCTTCGAACTCGTTGGCCGTGGCAGCCTGGGTGTTCTCGTCGGGGTGGTCCAACTCAAGCACGTGGGCCCCGGCGGCTCTCAGCATGCGACCCACCGCCGTGGTCAACGTCGCGGCACCCCCAAAGTGGCCGATCGCGATTCGCTGGTCGTGGAGTTCAGTGCTCCTCCGACGGAGTCGGTCCAACTCACGAACCTGGGCCACAGGGCGTCGCCCCACTGTCCGGCCCAGCAGATGGCGGAGGCCACGAACCGTGTCCGGTCCTGCGATCCCGTCGGTAGCCAGGCCCACGTTCCGCTGGAAGTCGAGCACGGCGGCGTTCGTATCGGGACCGAAGATGCCGTCGATCCTCCCTGCATCGAATCCAAGGCTGCCCAGACGAAGCTGTAGGTCGGCCACATCGTCACCTCGGAACATGGGGGAGTGGAGGTAGAGGTTGCGGTCGCCCAGCCGGAGGCCGGCCTCCACCAGGGCAGCATGAGTCCCCTCGTCGACCAGGCCGTGTTGGTCGAGGCCCCGCTCTGCTTGGAAGGCCAGCAACGCCCGGATGGTGTCGGCGCCGAACACAGTCGCTGCCGTCTCACGCGGCTCGACCCGGTGGCCGGCCTCGGCGAGGCGGCGATGGAGGTCGCGAACAGACGCTCCCCGGTCACGGGATTGGGGACTGTGCACAGCTAAAACGACGACGTCGGAGACGTTCGGCGAGACCTCGGAGCGCGGGTGGCGGTCCGTCGTCGATCCTGGCCGGAACGGGGCCTAGAGGTGGGCGGCCAGTTCCTGGAGCAGCTGCGGCTTGCCCTTGGCACCGACGATCCGCGTGGCCGGCTGGCCGTCGCTGAACAGGATCAACGTGGGGATACTCATCACCTCGAAGCGGCGGGCCAACTCGGGGGCCTCGTCGACGTTGACCTTGGCCACCCGCAGGGTGCCCTCCTGCTCAGAGGCGATTTCCTCGAGGATGGGAGCGATCATCTTGCAGGGCCCACACCATTCCGCCCAGAAGTCGACCAGGACGGGCTCGGACGCCGAGCCGACCTCCTCGTCGAATGTGGTCTCGGACAGGTGGCTGATGTCACCGGCCATGGGATCTCGCTCTCTCTCGGGTCCCCGGAGGGACGATCGTTCCTGTCGCCGTTTACCGGAACCGGGGCAACTGCCCGTCGTCGGGGACGCGTGGCCCCGATCGTAGGCGCCGTCAGTCGTCGCGACTCTCCAGCCAGCGCTCGGCATCGATGGCGGCCATGCATCCCGATGCGGCGGCAGTGATTGCCTGCCGGTAGGTGTGGTCCTGAACGTCGCCGCAGGCGAAGACACCCTCGACGTTGGTCGTCGAGCGGTCGGTCCCGGTGATCAGGTACCCCGCCTCGTCCATGGCCAGTTGTCCGATAAATAGGTCGGTGTTGGGCCGGTGCCCGATAGCAATAAACACGCCGGTCACCGGCAAGGTCCGGGCCTCCCCAGTCACGGTGTCGCGGACCGCTAGGCCCTCCACCTTGGACTCTCCGAGCACATCGTCCACCACGGTGTTCCAGGCGAATTCGATCTTCGGATTGTCAAAGGCCCGCTTCTGCATGATCTTCGATGCCCGCAACTCGTTGCGCCGGTGCACGATCGTGACTTTTGCAGCGAACTTGGTGAGGAAGCCCGCTTCCTCTAACGCCGAGTCACCACCGCCCACCACGGCGATCTCCTGGTCACGGAAGAAAAAGCCGTCACAGGTCGCACAGGTCGACAGACCGTGGCCGATCAGCCGCTGTTCGGCATCGAGGCCCAGCATGACCGAGCGGGCACCGGTGGAGACCACCACAGCGTCGGCGGTGTGGGTCGGTTCGGCAGCCTCCGGGTCACCTACCCAGATCCGAAATGGGCACTCGACGAGATCCACCCGGGAGACCTTGGCGGTGATGATCTCCGCGCCGAACCTCGCAGCCTGGGCGCGCATGTCGACCATTAACTGTGGGCCCATGATCCCCTCGGGGAACCCGGGGAAGTTCTCCACCTCGGTGGTCAGCATGAGTTGACCACCAGGCTGGTCGCTGGTCGACGATGGTTCGCCCTCGATCACCAACGGAGCAAGGTCGGCCCGGGCGGTGTAGATGGCGGCTGTCAGCCCGGTCGGACCGGATCCGATGATGACGACTTCGTGGTGGGACACGGTTCCTCCTGGGAACTCAGGTGAGATCGATGGATGGTTCGACTCAGCCGCCTCGGCGGGACCAAAGAATGCTGCCAAGGGCGCAACAGGTGGTACCGAGGACGAGGTGGGCGGACCAACTCGAGCCGGGCAGGACCACGTCGAGGAGTCGGAACAAACCGAGACCGGCCAGAACCAGGGCGCCCAGCACGCAAGCCACGACTACCACGCCATAGACGAGAGCCCGGGCCGCGGTCAGGACCGGCCGGGTTGTGGCTCGACGGATCGATTCGACGCCGTCGACAAAGCGGTCGACGAGGTTGGTAACCCAGTCGCCGACAGGGGCGGTCATGAGAGCGAGCCTACCGATCGGCTTTCGGGCCCGGTCCGGGTCCCGAAGTTGTCAGTTTGAAAGGGTAAAGCAGAGGCCGATGACGCCCGGGCCGCCGTGGCTCGCCACGACGGGCCCGATCACCCCAACCCGGATGGACGACGGGTCGACCAACTCGCCGAGCATCGCGGTCAGGTCGTCGATGTCTTCGGCCTGGGCGTGCATCACCGACAGGGACTCGATCTCGTCGGCGTGCTCAGCCACCTTGTCCCGGAGCCACGCTAGGGACTTGCGGCGGGTCCGCTGTCGTCCGGCCTCCTCCACCACGCCGCTGCTGATGTCGATCAGGGGCTTGATGGCCAGGACGGAGCCCAGCAGGGCCTGAGCGTTGCCGATCCGACCACCCTTCTTGAGGTTCTCCAGAGTGTCGATGGCGCCGTAGACGCGGGTGCGGCCACGGAGGTCCTCGACGAGGGCAACGACCTCGTCGGCCGAGGCTCCTCCAGTAGCGGCCGCAGCCGCTGCTAGCACCATGGTGCCCAGACCGCCGGTCACTGAGCGGCTGTCCACGATCCTGACATCGCCGTCGATCTCCCGACGGGCCAGTTCAGACGACTCCATGGTTGCCGAGACACCGCTGGACAGGTTGATGCACACCACGGCGTCGGCACCCTCGTCAAGGCGACGCCGGAACACTTCGGCAAACGCGCCCGGGGCTGGAGCAGCGGTTTGGGGGAGTTCCTCGCTGGACGCCATGCGACGGTAGAAGTCGTCCACGGCAAGTTCGTCCCGGTCGAGGAAGACCTCATCGCCGAAACGGATGCTCAGCGGGACCACGTCGATCCCATGGAACTCGCACTCCTCTGGAGACAGGTCACAAGCGCTATCGGTCACGATCCGGACGGTCATGGTTCCTCCTCGGAAGGCGGGTCCTCGGGGGTCGGAGACCCGACGGGTACGCCGCCGGCAGGCGGGCCACCGGTCGGCTTGGCGAATCGTACTCGCGTGGCCCGAATCCACCAGAGGGCCAGTACGGCGAGCGCCCCTATAAAGAGCGCGACCCCGACGCCGGGGAGGCTGGTGGTCCGCACCACCAGGTCGGTTGAGCGGAGTTGGAGGAGGCGGGCCTCGTCAGGGGACCGGATAGTCACCTGAAGACGGGCCGCCGCCGACGTTCGGGCCTGGACCGGGAGGGCCAACCGATTCCGTCCGGGTTCGAGTACCACTTCTAGTGTGTCCCCATCGGGGAACTCGAGGCGGCCGTCGCTCTCGAGGGCCACCACGACGCGGGCCGGTGTATCTAGCCCATTGTGGACAGTGAACGGGACGTCGGCCCGGCGTCCGGTCAACCGGACGTCCTGGTCAGTGGGTGCGGTGAAGGCTTCGAGAACTGCCGTGACTCGGGCGTAGACGGCTTGTAGGTAGGCGTCGAGGGCGTCCGCGTCCAGCTCGGTAGCTGCCGTGGCCTCAAGGAGGTCGTGGAGGGCCGCCGCGTCGGGATGGGGTCCTCCCAGCATTGCCGTGTAGGCAGCTACCGCCGTTTCGGCCAGGCTTCGGTCGGTTGCCCGACGGTCCACTGGGACAACCGGTTCGGGCCACAACTCATAGGTGACGGCCGCTGCGGCGTCGAAGGCACGCATGGCGTCAAACAACAGGGGCAGCGGCCGGACTCTCAGGAACGGCGCGTCCCGGAGGGCCCCCATCACCAGATGAAGGGCCTCTCCGTCGACCGGGAGTCCTGGGGGAGTTGTGATGATGGCCGCCCGGGTCACCGTCAGGTCTGCCCAGGCCAGGAGAGCCAGGTCAGCCAGCAGGAACTGGGCGGCCGAGACCGCTCCCCAGGGATCGACAAGATGTTGGGCCAGGTCGGGATCGGCCACGAGGGCCGCTCGGGCCCCACCGTCATTGCCGATGAGTCGAGCAGGGTGTGTAGCCCCGTGGGACGCGGTGACCGGACGGGGGTCGAGGTGATTGGCTGAGACGACAAGGCGTTCGGCCCCGAGCCGGCCCAGCAGGTCAAGGGTTTCGGGCACCGCAGTCGGACCGAGGAGGGCGACGCTGCGATCCGGGGAGATTCCCAGGAGTTCGGCCAGGACGCGGTCACCGTGGTCCAGCAAGTCGCGGTGGACGTCGGCCCGATCGGCGCGGAGCCACGCCGTCGGATCGGCGGTCACGTAGGGCGTGGACCGAAGGTGGAACCCCTCCGTTCCGGCCACCTGGACCAGATCCGCCAGGAGTCGGGCGTGGGCCAGTTCGTCGGATCGGGCTAGGCCGTCGATCGTGGATGGGGGCAGTCCGACGTCGATGGGGATGGCCGGGTGTTCCAAGATGGCTCGGACCAGCCCCTCGAGTTGGCGAACCGTCGAAGCGTCCACCCCGATCCGTCCATCGGGTCGGAGCGCCGGGGGCCCGACCACGTTGACCGTCAGGCCGACGAGAAGTGGTCGATGCGAGACGGCCTCGCCGGCTGGGACCACCGGTAGGTGGACGAGCGGAGTGATGAGGCGGTCGAGAAGGAGGCCGTGGCTGTCGAACAACTCGACGACTAGGGGATAGACGCCGCCGGGACGGGACCGGAGTTGGCCGTCGGGGCCCACGGTGAGGACGAGCGAGGCAACCCCTGCCGAGTTGAGAGCCGCGTCAAGGGCGACCTCGACCGGCGCGTCCAATGGCTGGGACGGGACATCGTCGTGGAGACTGGCCAGACCCCGCCGGTCGACGGCTTCGTGCAGTCCGACTCGGAGAACCGTACCGGCAACATCACCGGTCACCCGCAACTCCAGGGCCAGGTCGCCGTCGTCGGCGATCCACGGCGACTGGGCGATCAGGGCGATGCCGGCCGAACCTGACGCCTCCTCGCCTCCGACCTGGGCCATCGCGGCGGTCGGAGCCGTCAGCGTTGCCAACAGGGCTGCGATCAGCGTGGCGACGACAGTTGCCGTGGTGCAGCGTCGGATCGTCGGACGGCGCCTCACAAGGATCCCCCGAGGTCTAGGCGCAGGACGTCCAGGCCGTCGGACATGACGGTGAAGCCGAGGCGTTCGTATAGCGACCGGGCCCGATCGTTGCTGGGTTGAGTGTTGACGTAGGCGTGGCGGGCCCCGGACCGGACCAGCCAGTGCAGGGCGTCGGTCACCAGCATCGAGCCCACGCCACGTCCCTCGGCCGCCGGGTGGACGGCGAGACGCTGTATGAACCCAGACGTGCCGGTCCGTCCGGTCAGAGCGTGCCCGGCGGGACCGGTGGTTGCTGGCGAGCGGCGGACGAGGCGCCAGCGATGTTCGTCAGTGGCCCGGACGGCGTCGGCCAGGGCGGCGCGGTCGGTCCGCCAGACGGCCGACGCGTGTGCGAAGGCCTGACGGTCCACTGCTAGCACGTCCGCTCGGTCGCCGGCTCGGACAGGTCGGGTCTTCGAGGCGAACCATCCGACGAGGTAGCCGCTCGCGGGCCGGTTGCAGCCCACTGCGCCCGACCGGTGGAGCGGCCTGTGGAGGAGCAGGAGGTGCTCGTGGTCGACGAAGCCCGCCGAGCGGTAGGCCTGCTGGTCGACAGTGGTCAACGCCGAGGTGACCAGACGGCGGATTCCCTGTCCCTCGAGGCCGTCTACCACCTCAGCCAGTTCGTCGACCGTTGGACCCGGGCCGGCTACGGCCACCAATTGCGCGACATGCGGCTCACCGTGCCAAGGGGTGATCCGCAGGGCGGCACCGCGGTGGCCGCGTGCCACGACAGGATCGGTAAGTACGTCGATGCCGACAGGGTACGACTCGGCCCCACCCCTCCCGGAAGCCATTGGCAGGGCAGGGTTACGCTCGTCGGGTGTCCATGCTCCTGGTGACCGATGAGAGGTTCCTGAATCACCGGGCCGGTTCCCGACATCCCGAGCAACCTGCCCGCCTGAACGCTGTGTGGGCCGGTATAGAAGCCGCCGGTGTGAACGACGCCCTGGTCCGTCTTGAGCCTCGGATGGCCGACTTCGACGAATTGATGGCCGTCCACCCGGCGACCCACCTGGCTCGGCTCGGAGAGGTCGACGCCGCCGGAGGTGGCCGCATCGACCCAGACACGGTGATGAACGCCGACTCGTGGACGGCGGCCCGTCTGGCAGCCGGCGCGGGCCTCGTGGCCGTCGACGCTCTCCGGGACGGCGTCGCCGAACTCGCCTTTTGTGCTGTTCGTCCGCCCGGCCACCACGCAACCGCGGACCGCTCCATGGGCTTTTGCCTATTGAACAACGTGGCGGTGGTCGCCACGGCGCTGGCCGATGCCGGCCATCGGGTGGCCATCGTGGACGTGGACGCCCACCACGGCAACGGCACCCAGGACATCTTCTACGACGACGACCGTGTGCTGTTCGTGTCATGCCACCAGTGGCCTCTGTACCCGGGAACTGGTGCCGCCGACGAAATCGGGACCGGCGCCGGCGTTGGCACGACGGTAAACGTGCCGGTGCCGCCCGGGACCGCCGGTGACGACTACCGGTACGCCATGGACGCTCTCGTCATCCCTGTGGTGGAGCGCTTCACCCCCGACTGGCTGTTGGTTTCGGCCGGTTTCGACGCCCACCGTTCCGACCCACTAACCGATCTGGGCCTGACGTCGGGCGACTACGCCGATCTGATGGCGACCCTGGTTGGCCTAGTGCCCGCCGGTCGGTTAATCGTCTTTCTGGAAGGTGGCTACGACCTGGATGCCCTGGCCGACTCTGCGGGAGCGTCGGTGGCCGCGCTACTAGGTGTGGACCATCGCCCCGAGGGGGCTTCGGGATCGATGGGCGTCGCGCCCGGACTCCTTGTCGACAACCTGGCTCGACGCCACGGCGTGGCCTGAGGCCGACCTTGGAAGCGTCGGCCAACAGCGCGACCGGAGCCATCCCGGAGGGGACGTTCCGTGACCTGGTGGCGGCCATCGGTCCCGTCGCCGAGCGCTTCACCGGTGCCGGACATCGGCTGTACCTGGTAGGCGGACAGGTCCGGGACCGACTTCTCGATGACGACCGGACGCCCGACCATGACCTGACCACCGATGCCACTCCTGACCGGATCCGGGAACTCGTGGCAGACGTGGCCGACGCCGTTTGGCTGCAGGGTGAACGGTTCGGCACCATCGGCATCAGGGTCGGTGACACCACCATGGAGGTCACCACCCACCGGGCTGAGGCCTACACGAGCGATTCCCGCAAACCGGTGGTTCGGTACACCACGGTGCTCGCCGAGGACTTGGCCCGTCGGGACTTCACCGTGAACGCCATGGCGGTCGATGTTGCCGACGAGGTTCTCCACGACCCGTTCGGCGGTCGGTCCGACCTGGCCGACAGGATCCTGAGGACGCCGCTGGACCCCGTCGAGTCCTTCTCTGACGATCCGCTGCGGATGCTCCGTGCGGCCCGGTTCCTAGCCCGCTACGAACTGACCGCCGCCGACGGGCTGGTGGACGCTGCCCGGTCACTGGCCGACCGGATAGAGATCGTGTCGGTGGAGCGAATCCGCGACGAGCTGTTCCGCCTCCTGAGCGTGGAGGACCCATCGCGGGGGTTTGACCTGCTGGAGGCCATGGGACTGCTGCCGATCATCCTCCCGGAGGTGGCCGAACTCGAGATCAGCGATCGGGCTCGCACCGTGGCCCGGATGGCCACCGCTCCACCCGACCCAATAGTCCGTCTGGCCGTTCTGGCCTGGGCGACTGGCGGTGTGGAGGCGGTGGACGGCTGGGCGGGTTCGCTCCGGCTATCGGGCCGCGACGTCGTTGCGATACGGACCCTGGTCGACGGGGTCGACCACGTCACGGCCCTCGCCCTAGGTCCGGCCGGAACCCCGGACGACACGTTGGTCCGCCGGCTGGCTGCGGCCTGTGGAGACCGCCTCGACGACGTCGTGGCCTTCGCCGGCCTGGTCGCTGTCGCGCCAGGGAAGGGCCTGTCGAGGGAGGCTTCGGCCGCTTTGGTGGAGACGATCGGGCGACTACGGGCCTGCGGTGAACTGGACGACTTGGGTCCGGCGTTCGACGGGGCCAAGGTGATGGAATGTCTTGGCTTGGGTCCGGGACCCGAGGTCGGCGAGGTCCTGGCCTGGTTGGTCGAGTTGCGGATCACCGAGGGCCGATTGCCGGTCGACGAGGTTGAGCGCCGGATGATTGATCAGTGGAGTCCGGAGCCGACCTGACCCCGAGCCCGACTTCTATCCGCTTCCCACCGGCAGGAGCGGCTACACCGGTGACCTAGGGTGTCAACGTGGCAGGTCGGCGAACCGGCGAGGCGATGCAGGTGGACACCGGCCTGCTGCCCGCTCGGCGTTCCGCCGACGTCGACTACCGGTTGGCTCGCCAGAGCACCCTCGACGGCTGGCGTCGCGGCTCGATTGCGACGGACTTGGTATGCGACGCACAGCCGATGCTGCGTCGTAACGCCGTTGAGTGCGGCACGCCTACCTCGGAGATCTGCCCGGTGTGCGAGGACCACGAGGTGGCACACGTGACCTACGTGTTCGGGCCACGGCTTCCCGCCCACGGGCGGTGCATCTCGACGCCCGGCGAACTAGCCCGACTCGACGCCCGGCAGGCCGCGCTGACCGGCTACGTGGTCGAGGTGTGCGCCGCATGCGGATGGAACCACCTGGTCCGGGTCACCTCGCTTGGACGAGGCTGACGATCGGGCCTAGGCCAGTCTCCGGACGCCGCCTAATTCGAGTCGGCGGCCCAGTCCTGGAGCACTGTCACACTCGGTCGCGATGATCGGGATATGGAAACAGACCATGCAGTGGACCAGACGACTTGGGTCCTGTCGGAGGGTGTCCCGGTGGCAGGGATGAGGTGGACCAGTAGCCTGCACTTGCCTTCCGGGATGACGGTGCGCCGTCTGGTCCGGAGTGCTGACAACCTGTTCCCCCTGCCCCACCGTGGGGCCCCGGACGCACCGTGGGTGACGTCCGAGTCCAGAGGAGGTGAGTGCCTGCCATGCGGGCCTACGAACTCATGATCATCTTCGACGGCGACCTCGATGAGGAGGCCGTCGAGGTCAGTCTCGGCCACGTCACCGCCAACATCGAGTCTGAGGGCGGGCGTATCGCCTCGGTCCTGGACTCCGAGCCCTGGGGCCGGCGTCGCTTCGCCTACCGGATCAATCACAAGTGGGAGGGCTTCTACGTCGTCCTCGACGTGGTGACCGAGGCGGGCAACCTCGATTCGACCGACCGCATCCTCCGACTCGCGGACCGCAGTGAGGTGGTCCGCCACAAGATCATCCGCCTGCCAGACGCCGAGGCCACCCGGCGTGGCCTCATCGGCGAGGCAACGCCGGCTGAGGCCGGCTGACCACTGGAGTAACTGAAATGGCTTTCAACAACACCGTGACGATCATCGGCAATGTCACCCGCGATCCTGAACTCCGCTACATCCCCAGTGGGACCGCAGTTACCAACTTCGGACTGGCTTGGAACCTGCGTAAGCAGAACGGTGACGAGGATGCGATGTTCTTCAACGTCACCTGCTGGCGCAGCTTGGCCGAGAACGTGGCCGAGTCGCTCACCAAGGGTGCCCGGGTGATTGTCACAGGTCGCCTCGACTACCGCTCGTACGAGACCCAGGATGGCGATAAACGCAGCGTCGTCGAGATCCAAGCTGAGGAGATCGGCCCGAGCCTGCAGTGGGCTACGGCCTCCGTCGAGCGCAATGCCCGAAGCGATGGCGGCGGATCCGGTGCGCCATCTACCGGTGGTGACCAGCCCGCTGCCAACTTCCCCGATGAGGAGCCCTTCTGATGGCACGACGCACCCCTCCCCGCCGAGCGAAGGGCCGAGACGCAGGCCGCCGCGGGAAGAAGAAGGTCAGTGCTTTGACCATCGCCAAGGTTGAGTACGTCGACTACAAGGACACCGAGTTGCTCCGGAAGTTCGTCTCAGAACGGGCGAAGTTGAAGACCCGTCGGGTCACCGGCAACTCGGAGCAGCAGCAGCGTGAGGTCGCCCGGGCGGTCAAGAACGCCCGGGAGATGGCCCTAATCCCTTACGCCAACCGGGTCACCACCCAGCGTCGCGACCGTCGCAACGACGAGCGCGGTTCACGTGCCGACGGTCCGCCGCCGCGCCCGAGCGGTCCGCCTCCCGGATCCGAGGCCGAGGCTGGCGGAGAGGAGGCCATCGAGGATGCCGACCTGGTTGCGTCCGTCGAGGCGACCCCGATGGAGATAGACGCCGTCGAGACCGAGGAGGTGGAGTCGTGAAGATCCTCCTGCGGTCTGACGTTGACGGTGTAGGCCGGACCGGCGACATTGTCGAGGTGGCACGTGGCTACGCCCGGAACTACCTCTTCCCCCAGGGATTGGCCATTGAGGCCGTGCCGGGTGTCGCCGCCCAGGCCGAGTCCATGCAACGCAAGCGGGCGTTGAAGGCCGCCGCCGACCGCAGTGAGGCGGAGGCCGCGGCCGCTCAGATCGCTGGGGTGGTTGTGCACATCACGGCCCAGGCCTCCGACGAGGGGCGACGGTTCGGCTCGGTCGGCACTGTCGAGGTGGCTGACGCGTTGGTGGCTCAGGTCGGCCTCGAGGTCGACCGTCGCCAGGTGGCCGGCGATGTCGTAAAGGACGTGGGCTTCCACGAGTTCACCGTGGAGCTCCACGCCGAGGTGGCCGTGCCGGTCACCGTTGAGGTGCAGGCCGAGGCCTGATTTCCCCGTGAGCATGGTCTTCCGCCGGTCCGGTCTGCGGCATCGGACCAGCGGGACGTCCGTCCACAACTGCGCCAGGGTTATCCCCGCTGACAGGACAGTCGGTGGGGAGAAGTCAGCGGCTTTTCCTTCTGGTTCCCCACAGGCCTCCACCTACATGATTACCCCCATGGATTGGGTGGCGACCGGAGAGCTGACGTGAACGCGCCGTCCGACCTTGCGGGCCCCGACGAAGGGCCGTTCACCGACTCGGATGGCGGCATCTCGGGAGACGCAGCGATTGACCCCAGTCCCCGGCCGATCGACGAGCCGCCTCCGCTCGAGGAGCCCCCCGCCTACGAAGAGCCTCCTCGGTGGGAGTCGTCTCCCAATCCCGGTCGGGGCGACCGTGGCCGCTCCGGCGGTGGCTCCTCGTTGCGGGTCCCGCCCCACAATCTGGACGCCGAGGCTTCCCTACTGGGGGCCATGCTCCTGTCCCGGGACGCAATCGCCGACGCGTTGGAGGTGGTGGCCGCCGAACATTTCTACAAGCCATCTCACGGCCACGTGTTCGAGGCCATTTGCGGCCTCTACTCAGCTGGCGAGCCGGCCGACCCGGTCACCGTGGCCGAGGCGCTCACCCGGGCCGGGCTGCTCGACCAGATCGGTGGCCCAGGGTTGCTCCTGGAACTCCAGGCATCCACGCCGGCCACCTCGAGTGCCAGCAAGTACGCCAACATCGTCCAGGAGCACGCCACGCTGCGCAGCCTGATCGGGGCCGCCAACGAGATCTCCGAGATCGGCTACGGACACCCGGACGACGTGGTCAAGGCAGTCGATGAGGCTGAGAACCTGGTTTTCCAGGTCGGGCAGGGCCGAGTCACGGACTCAATGGCTCAGATGCGCGACCTGCTGAGCACCAACCTCGACCGGCTCGAGGATCTCTACGAGCGCGGCGAGGACATCACCGGGACGCCTTCCGGCTACGAGGACCTCGACCAGATGCTGTCCGGCCTCCAGGACGAGTCCCTGATCATCGTGGGGGCCCGCCCCGCCATGGGCAAGACGTCGTTCGCCCTCGGCGTTGCTGCCCACGTCGGCATCCGTGAGGAACTTCCCACCGTCGTTTTCTCACTGGAGATGAGCCAACTGGAGGTCTGTCAGCGGATCCTCTGTTCGGAGGCGAGGGTGGACGCCACGACGATTCGCAACGGTTCGTTGACTTCCGATGACTGGTCGAAGATCAATCGTGGGGTCGGCAAGCTCGGCGAGGCCCATATCTGGATAGACGACAATCCGAACACCTCGGTCATGGAGATCCGGGCCAAGGCCCGACGCCTCAAGAGTCGGATCGGCAAGTTGGGTGTGGTCATCGTGGACTACATACAGCTGATGACCGGCCGCAGTTCTGCAGAGAGTCGCCAGGTCGAGGTGGCTGAGATCAGCCGTGGCCTCAAGATCCTGGCCCGTGAGCTCCAGTGCCCGGTCATCGGCCTGTCCCAGCTGTCTCGCGGCCTCGAGACCCGTCAGGACAAGCGGCCCATGCTGGCCGATCTCCGGGAGTCCGGCTCGATCGAGCAGGACGCCGATGTGGTGCTCTTCCTTTACCGGGACGAGGTCTACAACCCCGACTCGGTCGACGGCGGCATGGCCGAGGTGATCATCGCCAAGCACCGCAACGGCCCTACCGGAACCGTGAAGTTGGCGTGGATTCCCCGTTACACCCGGTTCTCAAACATGGCCCGCGCCGGCTGACCTGAACGAAGCGTTCGTGTTCCTGGGAGAGGACCTCCTCGGCTGGTTGCTACTGGCCCTCGGCGGTGCCATGGCCGTCGGCAATGCGATGGCCCTCGTCCGCCCGCCGTTGGCTCGGGACGACGAGGACCTCGAGCGGCCACCGATGTGGCGCAGCATCCTCTACATAGTGCTCGGGACGCTGGCCGCTCTTTGGGCGCTGGCCACCCTTGTCGGCTGACTCGGTCCACTACCGTCCGGGCTGGAGGTGACTGCGATGGCTGAAGCGACGGACGCCGGACTTCTCGACGCCTGCGGCCTCGAGCCCGGGCTGACCTGTGAGTGGATCTGGGACGCCACCGGCAACGAGGCGCTGGCCTCGATGCTCGGCTGGGTCATCGAACGGCCGCTCAAGGTGGTGATCATCCTGGTGGGAGCCGTGGTGGTCAATCGCCTGGTCAAGAGGGCTATCGACCGGATGGTGGCCCGACTGGTCGAGACCCGGACCCGGGAGGAGAGCGAGGCTGAGGAGCAGTCAAGCGCCGCCCTATCCCGACTCGGACGTCGGGCCCGCAAGCGTATTCAGCGCATCCACGACCAGGCCGAACGGGCCCGCCAGCGGGCAATGACTCTCGGGGCGGTCCTGCGCAGCCTGGCCGGCTTCGCCGTATACGCCCTAGCCTTCATGATCGCCCTCGGCGAGTTGGGCCTCGACCTGGGTCCGCTCATCGCCGGTGCCGGCATCGTCGGCTTGGCCATCGGCTTTGGCGCCCAGTCGCTCGTAGCCGACTTCATCGCCGGGATCTTCATCATCATCGAGGACCAGTACGGGGTCGGCGACTACGTCGACGTCGGGGCGGCCTCGGGCACTGTCGAGAGGGTGACGCTCCGGACCACCGTGTTGCGCGACGTCAACGGTGCCCTGTGGGTGGTTCCCAACGGGGAGATTCGGCGGGTCGGGAACTCATCGCAGTTGTGGGCTCGGACGGTGCTCGACGTCGACGTCGCCTATGACACCGACATCGACCTGGCGGCCTCGGTCATCAAGGAGGTGGCCGACGCGGTGTGGCGCGAGGAGATCGAATCGGCGACCATCATCGAGGAGCCGGAGATCTGGGGCGTCCAGAACTTCGGTGCTGATGCCATCTCGATACGACTGGCCGTCAAGACCGAGCCGGGAGAGCAGTGGGCCACCGGCCGCCTCATCCGGGCCCGCCTCAAGAAGGCCTTTGACGACCATGGCATCGAGATCCCGTTTCCGCAGCGGACGGTGTGGGTCAACCAGGTCGTCGAGCGGAGGGAGGCGACCCAAGCGGGAACCGAGGTCCGAGACGACCTCCTGGAACGCCGCTCGGGCAGCGACGGCGAAGAGTAGTCAGGAATCGCTGCGGGCGATGGCCCGTTCGTCGGTGCCGAGGTAGCTGGCTACCACCTTTGGATCGTTCCGAACCTCGCTTGGAGTGCCCTCGGCGATGACTTGGCCGGCCTCCAGGCAATACACCCGGTCGGAAAGCGACATGATCATTGGCATGTCGTGCTCGATCACCACCATGGTGGCGCCCAAATCGTGCTGGATCTGGCTGAGCAGTGGTCCGAAGGCCTCGGTTTCCCGTTGGGCGATGCCGGCGGTCGGCTCGTCGAGGCACAGGATCCGAGCGTCAAGCGCGAGCAGGCCGGCCAGTTCCACGATGCGGCGGGTGCCGGTCGACAGGTCCGCCACGAAGGCGTCGCCGTAGCGGCCAAGGCCAAGGAAGCCGATCAGATCGTCCGCTTCGGAGCGCTTGGCCCGCTCGGCCCGAGTGGCGGCGGGCAGGAAGAGGGCGGTGGACAGCAGGCCGGTTCGACCCCGAGCCTCCAGGGCCACCTGCACCGTCTCGCGGACGGTCAATTCCGGGAAGAGACGGGCGGCCTGGAATGTTCGACCGAGGCCCAGGCGGGCCCGATTGGCCGAACCCATGGTCGAGGCATCATGGCCGAGGATCTGGATGGTGCCGTCGGCCGGGGCGAATCCGCCGATGGCGTTCATGAGTGTGGACTTGCCGGCGCCGTTGGTGCCGATGAGGCCGACCACCTCCCCGGGCCAAGCCTCCAACTTGACGCCGTCGACGGCACGGAGGCCGCCGAAGGTGACCGACACGTCGGCCACCGCGAGCGCCGGGCCGTTCAGGGCGGGCCGACCTGTTCCTCCACCGATGGCCACCGCCGGGGGTGTGGTGGCGCGTGAGGTGTCGGCCGGGCCGAGGCGGGCATCGGCGATCCGCAGTAGGGCGTCGCGTGCCGAATAGGCGATCTGGATGAGTCCACCGGGGAAGTACAGCAGCAGGATCAGCAGGCCGATGCTGGAGGTGAATAGTGGGACCAGGTCGTTTTTGGGCCAGAAGGCCGGGAGGCCGACCACCCAAAGGGCGCCGATGACCGGGCCCATGATCGTGCCGAGTCCGCCAATGACGACCATCGACACCAGGCGCAGGGAGTCGCCGATCAGGAACAGGCGGTCGGAGTAGGGGATGTTCTGGACCAGGCCGCCGAGCAGGGCACCACCCATGCCGGCTACGGCTCCGGCGAGGGCGAAGGCCATGAGCTTCGTCCGAGATGGGCCGACCGTGTAGGCCGCCGCCGTGTACTCGTTCTCCCGGACGCCGATGATCGTCCGGCCAATGCCACTGGATCGCAGCCGTCGGACCACGAGGAGCAGGAGGACCAGAACGATCAGGCACAGGTAGTAGTAGGAGCGTTGGCTGGACAGGTCGAATGGTCCGGCGCTGCCCCTTCGGAACGGAATGCTCTGGCGGAAGCCGCCATTGAAGGCCGGACGCTTGAAGACGTACTGCTGGGCAGCCAGGGCGAAGGCGAAGGTGGTGATGGCCAGCAGAAGGCCTTTCACCCGGAGCGCGCCCAGGCCGATCAGCGCGGCGACGCCGCCGGCGACCAGCGAGGCCAGCAGCATGGACACGAGGTAGGGGACCCGCGGGATGGAAATAGTGGCCAGGTGCCATTCGCCGAAGCCGAGGCCCACCTCGAGCCCGCGATTGAAACCGGCGGCGATTAGGGCGCCCACGCCGGCGAAGGCCATCTGGCTGAGGGAGAGTTGTCCGGCCCAGCCGGTCACGATGGTCATCGAGAGAGCGCAGACGGCGAAGCCGAGGATGCTGGCGTAGAGCAAGTGCCGAGACGGAAGCGTCACGACCAGCGGCAGGATCACGGCGATAGCCAGTAGGACCCCGCACGTCATGGTGGACAGGTGGCGGACCCACCAGACCTCCCGGAGGCGTTCCGGTATGGGTCGGCGTCGAGCGGAGAACGAGAATGAGCCTTCGGTCTCGGCCACGCCCCGACTCTGGAAGGCCACGGCGATTGCCACCACTACGAAGAGCAGGAAGTCGATCAGGCCGCTTTGGCCGAGGAAGTTGAACTGCACGTGGGCCTGGACCACCCCGATCACCAAGCCGGCGATGAGTGCCCGCGGGAAAGACACCATGCCGGCGATGACCGCGGCGGCCAGTGCCCGGGTCATGGTGTTGGGTCCCAGGTTGGCCATGCCCGTCAGTGCTCCCCGGTTCCCGGACAGCAGGAGTATCGACACGCTGGACAGCAGGCCGGCCACCGTCCAGACGAATAGCTGGACCATCTTGGGGTCGATGCCCGACATCCGGGCCAGGTCGGCGTTCGACGCCGAGGCCTGGACGGTTTGTCCGAACACGGTTCGGTTCAGGAACCAGGCCAGGCCGAAGGCCAGCACGGGGACGACGATGAGGATGGTCAGCTTCGGGCCGGTGATCCGGAGCCCGAACACGTCGTCCCAGGTGAAACCCAGCGGTACCGGGAACCGATTGCCCCTGCTGGTCTCTATGTCGGGCAGGGCGGCCAGGACGGCCTGCATGAGCTGGGCCAGCCCGATGGTGGCCACCAGCACGATGACCCGGGGGGCGTCGAACAGGCGCCGGATGACGGCCCGCTCGACGGCGGCGCCGATGACCGTGCCGGTCAGCAGTGCGATGGCCAGGGCCGCCCAGTAGGGGAAGCCGTGGTTGATGACCATGACTGACATGAGGCCCGACGCGGGGAGACCCATGTTGCCCACGGCCAGGTTGATGACCCGGGTGGACCTGTAGACGAGGACTACGCCGAGGGCCAGTAGACCGAAAACCATCCCGTTGACCAGCCCGTCGAACCACAACTGGCGAGTCGTCCAGATGGCGAGGACCATCGGATTCCCGTCCACGTCAGCCACCGTCTTTTCCGAGGAAGACAGCTCGGGCGAGGTCGTCTCGTTCGGCCAGTTCGGAGGCAGGGCCTTCGAAGCGCACCTGGCCCTTTTCGAGGAAGATGGCCCGGTCGGCGATGGAGAGGGCGACGTTCAGCGACTGCTCGACTACCACGATGGTCTGGCCCTTTTCCTTCAGGCGCTCGATGAGGGCCAGCAGGTCCTGGACGACGGTAGGGGCCAGGCCGAGGGAGAGTTCGTCGATGAGCAGGATCTCGGGGTCGTGGAGCAGGACGCGGGCTAGGGCCAGCATCTGCTGCTGGCCGCCAGACATCGAGCCGGCACGCTGGTCCTGGCGCCGGGCGAGGTCGGGGAAGAGGTCGAGCACCTCGTCGATCCGACGCTCCACATCGACCTTGTCGGCCCGGTGCACGTAGGCGCCCATGATGAGGTTCTGGCGGACGGTCATGTCGCCGAACACGCCCTTGCCGCCCGGGAGTTGTTGTATGCCGAGCTTCGAGCGGATCTGCGGCGAGGTGTAGGTGATGGTCCGGCCGTGAAGGCGGACCACACCCCGTTGCGGGATGCCCAGACCGCTGATGACCCGCAAAATGGTCGACTTGCCAGCACCATTAGTGCCCAGGAGGGCCAGCGTCTCTCCCTTGCGGACCTCGAAGGCCACATCGAACAACACCTGCACCGACCCGTATGAGAAGTCGACGTTGTTGACTTGCAGGGCGGGGACCTCGCCGTCGGATGAGGCGCGCCTTTGCTCGTCCTGCTCGTCGAGCAACTCCTGAACGTTGAGGGACAAGTCGCCGCGGACATGGCGGGCACCCCGATACATGATCCAGCCACCCAGAGCGGCCGAGGGCACGGTCAGCACCAGCGTGGTGATCCGTGGCCCCCAACTATCGGCGAACATGAAGGAGATCAGGCCGCCTCCGGTGCCGCCGATGAAGAAGATGTAGAGGGTGATGAGGGCCGTGCCGCTGCCCCGCAGGCGGTAGGGGACGATGGCCTGGATGAGTGGTCCGACCATGGCGAACGCCGTGTTCAGCATCACGAGGGTGGGAATCGAGAATGCGATGAACAGTGGGACGTTCGGCATGGCCCACTGGATGGGTTTGAAGACGGCCGAGAACCCGATGAGGCCACCGACCAGGTGGAGGGTGCGGGTGGGGTTCTCCCGCCACATGCGGTCGAAGCGGGGGCCGACGAAGACGAGGGCGACGACGGTGGCCAGGCCCGACAGGGTGCCCCAGGCTCCTCGCTCGAACGACTCGAGGCCAAACTCGTCCTCCAGCCACAGGTTCTCCAGCACCGGCGCAGTGAACAGGCCAAAGCCCAGTGCGCTGAATCCGACCACGACCGCCTTCATGGTCCTGATCTGCATGAGGCGGGAGAAGGCGGCGTCCATGGAGACCGGCAGGGGGTCCTCTTCGGTGAAGGACTCTTCGAGCACGTCCTCCTTCTCCCATCGGCCGCGCATGGGCTCCTTGAGGAAAAAGGCGAAGACGGCCACGACTGCGACCGGAATGCCGAGCACGTAGTAGGCCCAGCGCCAGCCATCGACCTCGCCGGGGCCGTTGGCCCAGGCGGCAATGCCACCCACGATGACCGGGCTGAGGACGGCCAGAACCCGTCCGGAGCCTTTCTCGATGGCGCCAATTCGACCGCGAATCCCGATGGGATAGGTGTCGGCGATGACCGAAGAGTGAACGGGGATGGTGTTGGCCTTGGCGATGCCGACGCCGAAGCGGGTCCAGAAGAAGGCGAAGGCGTTCACTGCCAAGCCCGACAGGGCGACCATGCCGGCGAAGATGACGCTGGACCAGCCGATGATGGGGATGCGTCGGAAGCGGTCGGCGGCCCAGCCCATGGGAACCGCTCCGAGTACCACGAAGGCGCCTGAGGCGCTAGCGATGAAGGTGATGGTGCCGTCGCCGACGCCGAAGGTGTCGCGGATCTCCGGGGCCAGCACCGCGATGGCAGCGTGCTGGAGTTCGTCGAGTGAGTTGAGTAGGGCAAGTACCACGAAGGTGGCTGCGCCACCACCCATGGCCAGGCCCTTCTTCAGTGACAGGCCTTCGCTCTTGACTCCGGGGAGTAGGTCGTCGGCGAACAGGACCTCGGAAGATTCCTGTTCAGCGTGGCGAGCTGCCTCCTCATCTAGGACCGTGGCGGCCAGCGAGGCCATGTCGCCCGAAATCGAGGCGGGGGCCTGCTCGGGAGCGGTGTCCCCGGCCACGCCGTCGGTCTGGTCGTTCTCCTCTGTCACGGTTGGCGCCTCCCCGGCCCCCGCTCAGTTGCGGGGGACATCCTCCCACGCCTCGTCACGACCGTGGTTTTGCTCTCGGGGGAGACCCAGTGACCGTTCGGCCAAGTTGTTCTTCTGGACCTCGGTGGTGCCACCGCCGATGGAGATGGCGAATCGGTTCAGGACCTCAGCCTGGATCCACGTTGCCTGCGGATCGCCGACTGGTCCGGCCATGGTGGCCGGTCCAGCCAACTCTGCGGCTAGGTCGCCGGTCAAGACTCTGGTGCTGGCGGCCATCACCTTGGTGAGCGCCGGATCGAAGGGTGGGCGTCGGCCGTTGCGGACAGCAGCGTGGATGCGTTGCCCCATGAGGTCTTGGAGGCGCTCGCGGCTGATGATGGCGGCCAGGCGTTGACGAACCGTCGGGTCATCGAGGCCTCCGTGGCGGGCGGCTAGGTCGCGGAGACGGTCCGAGGCGGGGGCGCCGCCGCCTCGACCGATGAAGGCGGCCTCGTTGGCCAGAACAGTGCGGGCCGCTGGCCAGCCGCCGTGAACCTCTCCAACCACCTGGTCGGCGGGGATGCGGACGCTGGAGAGAAAGACCTCGTTGAAGTGCGACGAACCGTTGGCCTGGACCAGAGGGCGGACCTCGATGCCCGGGGACGACATGTCGACGAGCAGGAAGGTGATGCCGTTGTGCTTGGAGGCGCCGGGGTCGGTGCGGGCCAGGAGGAAGCCCCAGTCGGCGAACTGGGCGCACGAGTTCCAGACCTTTTGGCCGTCGACGACCCATTCGTCGCCGTCGAGGACGGCCCGGGTGGCCAATGAGGCCAGATCGGAGCCGGCGCCTGGTTCGCTGAACAACTGGCACCAGGCCACCTCGCCGCTGATGAGGCCTGGAATGAAGCGGGCCTTCAGGTGTTCGGAGGCGTGGGCGAGAAGGGTGGGTCCAAGCATGGCGATGGTGGCACCGATGAAGCCGGGGTGGGAGCCGTAGCCAGCTGATTCCTCTCGCAGGATTCGGTCGGCCCACAGCGGCCGTCCGCCGCCGCCGTACTCAGTGGGCCAGGTGAGGGCGGCCCAGCCGTGATCAGCCATCGTTCTTTGCCAGGCCCGGCCCTCCTCGAAGTAGGCCCGGGCCTCGTCGTCGTCGGGGAACCCGGAGACCTGCCACGGGTCGAGGTCGGCCCGCGGTTCGGCGTATTCGGCGAGAAATGTGCGCGCCCCGGCGCGTAACTCAGCCTGCTCCGGCGTGTCGGTGGCGCGGTCGGACACGCCAACCAACGCTAGCCCCGCCCATTTTCTGACGGGTCATCAGAAACAGGGTATTTCCGGTGTAACGGCCCGGGGTAGGTGGCTCAGCCGAGGGGGTCGGTGTCGTCGACCTGTTCGAAGACCCGCTTGACCTTGCCGACCTCGTTGCGGGGCATGGAGCCCTCAGGTACCAGTTCCACATCGGCTCGGATGCGGATTCGTTCAGCGACTGCCCTGGCGATGCGCTCAGAACCACTCGACAGGTCGGTCGCTTCGGCGGTGGCCTCGGCTCGAATGCGGAGCTCGGCCATGGCTCCTCGACGGTCGACCACGATGGCGTAGTTGGAGCCGACCTCGTGGTCGTCCATGAGGACGTCCTCGATCTCGCGCGGGTATACGTTGACGCCGCGGACGATCAGCATGTCGTCAGCTCGACCGGTCAGGCGGGCGATTCGAATCCAATTCCGTGTACCGGGACCGGCCGTTTCCCCTGTATCGGGGAGGATGCGGGTGATGTCGCCGGTGCGGTACCGAAGTACCGGCATGGCCTCCTTGGTGAGCGTGGTAATGACCAGTTCGCCGGACTCGCCGTCGCGGACCGGCTGGCCGGTCTCGGGGTCGACGACCTCGGCGAGGAAGTGGTCGTCGAACACGTTGAGAGCGCCGAGGTCGTCGGGGGCCTCCATGGCCACGCCGGGGCCGATGACCTCCGACAGGCCGTAGATGTCCAGTGCCGTGAAGCCGCCGCCCCAGGCTTCTTGGATGCGCTCGCGCATGCCCTCGGTCCATGGTTCGGCGCCGAGGATGCCGACCTGGACGCCTAGGCGGTCGCGGACGCCGAGTGCGTGGGCCCGCTCGGCAAGCACGAGGCAGAACGAGGGGGTGGCGGACAGGACCCGGCTGCCAAGGTCCTCCAGGAGTTGGAGTTGGAGGGCGGTGTTGCCACCGGAGACCGGGACCACGGTGCACCCGAGCCGCTCGCCGCCGTAATGGAGGCCCAGGCCACCGGTGAACAGGCCGTATCCGTAGCCGTTGTGGAGGACGTCGTCGGACCGGGTGCCGGCCAGGGCCAGGGCTCGGGCGTTCACCTCGGCCCAGAGGGCGAGGTCGTTCGGGGTGTACACGACGATGGTCGGCTTGCCGCTGGTGCCGGAACTGGCGTGGAGACGGGTCGTGGCCTCCATTTCCGTGGTGACCATGCCCAGCGGGTACTGGTCGCGGAGGTCCTGCTTCACGGTGAACGGCAACTGGACCAGGTCGTCGACCGAGCTGACCGAGTCTGGGTCGACGTCCTTCAGGCGATGGGCCCAGAACGGGTTGCCACACGAGGCCAGGCGGGCGACGAGGGCGTGGAGACGCTCGCCTTGCAGGGTGCGCTTCGCTTCGGCGGGCAGGCCGACGGTGTCGACGGGACCGAAGGGAGAGGGCATCGGGACAGATTAGATGCGGCCGCAGAGATCGTCAGAGGTTTGATTGGTTGCCGGGAACGAGTCGTCCTGCCCCGTCCCGATCCCCGGTAGCGAGGCGACCCATCCGTCGAGCATGGCGGTCGTTGATTCTCTCCCACGGATTTCCGGCCTGTGGACTACGCGCCAACCGGCAGGGATCCCGGCGGTCGTCGCTACGCTGACGGCTCTCCGCGGGTGTAGTTCAATGGTAGAACCTCAGCTTCCCAAGCTGATGACGCGAGTTCGATTCTCGTCACCCGCTCGTCGAGGCTGGGCCGAGGGTCATCCACCGGTCGGGATGTCCGTTCGGCTGGAGCAGGGATGTCCCGTCCATCAGTCGGTTCCTCGAAAGCGGAGGCTGATGAGGGACTCGACGTCGGCCCCCTTTACGGGTTCTGTGACCCGGTTGCATAGTCGTTCCAGCAGGGCAAAGGCTTCGTCGGGGGGCGATGGCAGGTTGGCGGCCTCCGGGCCAGCCTCCGTCGGGGCGGCCCAGACCGTGCAGGCCAGAAAGTGCTCGCCAGGCTCCAGGCTGCAGGACAGCACCGGTATGGCGCTGGCGGGTTCGACCATCGAGGCGTTGGGCGGTAGAGGTCGGATCGAGGCCTTCCGGGTTCGTGCAAGGTCAGCGGGCCGGTCGACGAGGCCGGTGACGTCGTGGACCGTCTCCAGGAGGGCCGCTCCGTCGTCGGTCGTCGTGCGTACCTCGCTCTCCCCTCCGGACAGGCGGAGTGAGTCGACGCCGATGGCGAAGCCGGTTTCCACTGCCGCTACGGCGCGCCCGGTCCGGATCAGGTGGACCCGGTGGTGGTGGTTTGCCCCGCCGGTGAGCACGGTGTCGACCACCACGTCCGGCCAGGGTCGCCAACGCGACCAGAGCATGAGACCAACCGTGGCGTCGGCGGTCCCGTTCCTACCGACGATCTCGACGTCCTCAACCCGCGAGCGGCTCCGTCGGTCGTCGCCGTCTGTCAGTGCGAGGGTGGAGTCGGTCTCGGAGGCACCCCAGCCGAATTCCACCTCTCCGGTGAAGCCGTAACGGGAGGAGTAGGCGAACTTCTCGTACTTGGCCTCGGTCTGTTCGATGAACCGGAGGCTCGTCGTGCGGCCGGCGGACAGCGCGACGGCGTGCACATCGTCCCGGTCGACGATCCTGTCGGCAATCGGTTGGGCCACTGGGCTTCCGAGGGGCTTCGGTGGAGCTTCGACACCGGTCCAGAACGGGTGGTCGTCGGGAGCGGCCAGGCCCACGAAAGCCTTCATGGCCCAGTAGGGCGACCCCGCCGAGTTGTACGCCTCGGCGAGACGGCGGTTGTCGTAGCCATAGCCGATGGACAGCACGCCGTCGCGGTCCGAGACGGGCCGGCCTTCCCACCATCGGAGGTGTCGTCTCCAGTGCCCTCGAACCTCGGCCCACGGAATGGCCTCGATGTCAGCCATGGCGTAGGCACCCCAGAGGCTGGATTGGGCGAACCGGTAGGTCATGGAGCGGCCGTAGGCGATGCCGGCTCCGTCCGGTCCGAACCAGTGGACGAACTCTGGGCCGAAGAGGCGGGCCCGCTCCAGGTACCGGTCGGCGGCTTCGCGGTCGCCCAGCCCCGAGGCGTGGAGCATCAGCCCATATGTGTGGAAGGCGAAGGGCAGGTACCAGTCGACGTTGCCTAGGGCGCCGTCGCGGGACCAGCCGCCCGACACGTGGTACTCCTCGATCCGCTCGATGGACCGAAGGGCCGCTTCCGATGCACCGGGGGCCCCGACGCGTTCGCGGCCCATGTGGACCAGGAGTCGGAAGAACTGCCAGTTGTTGGGTGCTGGCTCGAAGTCGTCAATGCCATCCAACCAGGCCAGAACCCGCTGCCGGGCTGGATCGTCCAGCGGTTCCCACAGATGGTCTGGGGTGAAGGCCAGAGCGAAGCCGACGGCCGCCATTTCGACCATGCGCTGGTCGTTGTCGCCCGAGCAGGGCCCCCAGTACTCGTCGTCATCGGGGTTGGTGCCGGCGACAAGGCCGTCGCGCCAGCGGTCCCAATGTGCGAAGTGGCCGCCACCGACTGTCAGAGGGACGATGCCGTAGAGCGGTCGTGCCCAGCCCTCGAGCTCCGCCACTCGCTGTTCAAAGAGTGCCGCACCACTCCCCAGCCGGGCCCGGGCCCCGCCGGGCGACAGGTGTCGGACCACTGGCTCGATCAGGTCGCGGGCGGCCCGCTGGGCGTCGCCCTTCGTGGCGAACGGGTTCCCAGCCAGCGGGTTGGCCCGGGGGTCGTTGCTGTTCATTCGTTCATCAGGCCAACCAATCCCGAAGGGTGGCGGCGTCGTCGGCGAGTTGCGCCGGGTCATCGTCCGGCACGTATTCCAGAAAGGCCCAGCGGTCGCGGTCGGCTGTCGTCCACATCCCGTCGTCGGGAACGGCGGCGAATGCCGGATTCCACAGGGAGGCACCCTCGGCAAGCGGGTACCGGTCGGTGAAGCCAGTTCCCCAGTTGTACACGTGCAGGTGGGAGAGCCGCCGGGTCACGCGGACGAGCTCAGCCACGGCCTCGTTGTCGTCGAGGGACGGGAGGGGCTGCCAGTACGTGAACAAGTCCGGGTGGTCCACCTCGGCCAGCAGGGCGAGGGTGGACGCCGCGGTTTCGGTGAGCGTTCCCACGTGGAATTCCAGCGATGTCGTCAGCCCTCGGGCGGCGGCGACATCCACCGCTTTGGCCACCCCGGCCACCACCGCGGCCCGTTCGTCGGTCGAGGCGTCCGGTCCGGTGCCATATGGCGTCCAGATCCTGACGTTGATCGCGCCGAGGGCCATTGCCGTGTCGGCCACTCGTTCCACCTCTTCCTGGGGCGTCTGCCCGGCCTGGACGTAGCTGCCGTAAGACGGGCAGGCCAGGCCGGCCTCATGACAGCGGTCCGCCACCCGGGCCGCTTCGGCCTCGTCGCCGGTTGGGACGTGTACGTCTGCTCCCCACTCCACACCCTCGAGCTCGGCAGCGGCAGCCAAGTCCATGACCTCGTTGGCCTCGAGCGCCCGATAGGTGATCGAACAGAGCCCGGGCCGGATCATGCGCACCCTCCGTTCTGCGAAGTGGGCCTCATGCGATGCGATCCAAATCGGAGCGGGCCACGGGGTGCAGAGGCTCTTCGCCAGTCGTGAAGCGTTCCACCTCGGTGACGGCCAGGTCCCCAAGGCGGCTGAGCTCGTTTCCGAGGGACCCGGCGACGTGGGGGGTCAGCACCGCCCCTTCGTGGTCGTACAGCGGCGATTCGGGCGGCAGTGGCTCAGGCTCAGAAGTGTCTATGAAGGCCCGCAGACGTCCGGACGTCACCTCGGCGGTCAAGGCGTCGGTATCGACGAGGCCGCCCCGGGCGGTGTTGACCAGCCAGGAGCCGTCGTGCATCCGGGCCAACTGGTCGGCGCCAAGCATGCCCCGGGTGTCGTCGAGCAGGGGTGCGTGAAGAGTCACAAGATCCGAGGCGGCCAAGAGGTCGTCGAGGCCGACCAGACGGGCTCCCAACTCCCCGGCCTCGGGAATGGTCAGGTACGGGTCGGCGACGAGGACGTCGACCTCAAGCGTTCGAAGTCGATCGATGACGAGGCGACCGATGGTCGAGGCTCCGACCACGCCGACGGTCAGGCCCCGGGTGCCCATGCGGGAGTAGTCGACAACCGCCCGTCGGCCGCGTGCAGACCGGTGCCGGTCGCGGATAGCGAAGACGTCCTTGGCTGCCATGACGATGACGGCGAAGGCGAACTCGGCCACCGGCACAGCGTTGGCCGTTGCAGCCGAGGTGACGGCAATGCCTCGCTCCCACAGAGCGTTGGTGACGACCGGCCTGACGGTTCCCGCGGCATGGGCGACGAGCCCTAGGGCCGGGAGGTGATCGAGGGCCGGGGTGTTGAGGGGTGGACAACCCCACCCGGTGACCAGGACTTCGACGGTGGCGGCCGCGTCGTCCGGCACACCGAGCGGCCCGGCCACGGAAGTAGGCGTCACGAGGTCGACCACGGCGGTCAGGCGATCCCGGGTCAGGGGCGTGAACAACGCGTCCTCCAGGCCGGGGGCCATCACGAGTGCAGCGGCGGGCCGTTTGGACGCAGACACGTCCGCCATCGTCGTCCACCGGTCGGCCGACCACCACCACCGGGCGTGGTCGGAGGGGGCCTCCGTCATCCCGTCCACTTGCAGAGTCATCAAACCTTTGATTAGTTTTGCACGATGCGCACACTCGAGAGCCACGTGTGTGGGTCCTGGCAGGCCCCGAATGCCGACGGCTTCGTCACCCACCACGCGGTCACCGGCGAACCGGTCGCCTCGGTGTCCAGTACCGGCGTCGACCTAGCGGCGGCCGTCGACCACGCTCGCACCGTCGGCGGACCGGCTCTGCGGTCACTCGGCTTTCACGAACGGGCAGCCATCCTCAAGGCCGTCGGTCTCCACCTTCTGGCCGAGAAGGAGTCCCTCTACGAGTTGTCCACGGCCACCGGCGCCACCCGGGCCGATTCATGGATCGACATCGAGGGGGGCGCCGGTGTACTCCTCGGCTACGCGTCGAAAGGCCGCCGGGAGTTACCCCACGGCAACGTCCTGATCGACGGCGACCCCGAGGTCTTGGCCCGTGACGGTTCGTTCCTCGGAGTCCACGTGGCAACCCCCCGGCATGGCGTGGCCGTCCAGGTCAACGCCTTCAACTTTCCCGTCTGGGGTGCCCTGGAGAAACTGGCCCCGGCGTTTCTGGCCGGCGTCCCCACCATCGTCAAGCCGGCCACCCCGACCGCCTTTGTGGCCGAGGCCATGGTCCGCATAATGGTCGACTCCGGCATCCTCCCCGACGGTGCCCTGCAGTTGGTCTGCGGCCGCATCGACGGCCTGTTCGACCTGCTGGACGGCCAGGACCATGTGGCCTTCACCGGCTCGGCCGACACGGCAACCATGCTTCGGGCCCATCCCACTCTCGGCGCCCGCTCCGTGCGCTTCAACGCCGAAGCCGACTCCCTCAACGCTGCCATCCTCGGCGACGCCGCTGCACCGGGTACTGCCGAATTCGACCTGTTCGTGGCCGAGGTCGTCCGGGAGATGACTGTCAAGGCCGGCCAGAAGTGCACGGCTATCCGCCGGGCGCTGGTACCGACCGCGCACCTCGACGCGGCAACCGAGGCCCTGGCTGCCGCTCTGGCCGACGTGCGGGTTGGCGACCCCGCCAACCCCGATACCCAGATGGGTGCATTGGTGGGCGTCAAACAGCGCGAAGAGGTCCGGGGCGCCGTGATGGCACTGCGCTCGGTCTCCGACGTGGTCGTCGACACCTGTGACCTCCACGACGTCGCCCCGGACGCCGGCGCCTTCCAGGCCCCCACCCTCTTGCGCGCCACCGACCCAAACGCCAGGACGGTGCACACCACGGAGGCCTTCGGGCCGGTCTGCACCCTCGTCGGCCACGAGGGCCCCGACGACGCGATACGTCTAGCTGCCCTCGGTGCCGGCAGCCTCGTAGCCTCGGTGGTCACCCCAGATGCGAACGAGGCGGCCGTGGTCACCCTCGGCATCGCCGCCCATCACGGACGGGTCCACGTCTTGGACGCCTCCACGGCTGCCAGTTCCACCGGCCACGGCTCGCCGCTTCCCACCCTCGTTCACGGCGGCCCCGGGCGAGCCGGCGGTGGAGAGGAAATGGGAGGTTTGCGGGGCCTCCGCCACCATCTCCAGACCACCGCGGTGCAGGGATCGCCCGACGTGCTGACCGCGGTGACCGGACAGTGGATGTCCGGAGCCACCCGCCACATCGACCGCGGTCACCCCTTCATGCTCCACTTCGACGACCTGGAGCTCGGTACCGCGGTGCGCACCGACAGCCGCACCGTCACCCTCGACGACATCGAAGGCTTTGCCCACAGCACCGGGGACCATTTCTACGCCCACATGGACGAAGAAGCGGCGACGGCCAGCCCGATCTTCGGAGGCCGGGTGGCCCACGGTTACTTGGTGCTGTCATTGGCTGCCGGCCTGTTCGTCTGGCCCGAACCGGGACCTGTGCTGGCCAATTACGGCGTCGACCGGTGCCGATTTGCCAAGCCCACCTACCCCGGCGACACACTCACCGTCTGGCTGACCGCCAAACGCAAGACGCTGCGGGCCGGCGCCGGCTACGGCGAGGTGGCGTGGGATGCCCAGGTGGTCAACCAGGACGACGATGTGGTCGCTGCCTACGACGTCCTGACCATGGTGGCCAACCGCCCTGGCGTGAACGGAGCACCCGAAGAAAGTCTGGACAGCGGCGGGGCTTCCTGATGGCACGCATCTGGTCGACCATGGACGAATTCGAGGCATTCCTCGATGACGGCGGAATCGTCGAACCCGACGACGATATGCCTGACGCCTATCGGCAGACGGTCTTCGCCTTCATCGAGATGCACGCCAACTCTGAACTCATGGGCGGACTCACCGAACGCGACTGGATCCCTCGAACCCCTGGACTTCGCCACAAGATGTCGGTACTGGCCAAGACCCAGGACGAAATCGGCCATGGCCACCTTCTCTACATGGTGGCCGCCGACCTCGGCCTCAAGACCCGCCGGGAGATGCTCGAGGACCTGTTCGCTGGGAAGTCCAAGTTCCACAACGTCTTCCATTACCGGGCCAAGACGTGGGGCGACCAGGTGGCTATCTCGTTCCTAGTCGATGCCGCGGCGCTGGTCAGCCAGCAGGCCGTCTTCAAGAACTGTTCCTACGGCCCATACCGACGCATCCTCAAGCGGATCATCGCTGAGGAGGGGTTCCACATGCGGATGGGCGAGGAGCGGATGCTGCTCATCGCCGAGGGCACCGAGTTCCAGCGCCGCATGTTCCAGCAGTCGCTGGACGACTGGTGGTGGCCGGCACTGCAACTGTTCGGCCCCGACTCCAAGCCCGACGACCTACTGCTTCGTTGGCACATCAAGTCAGAACGAAACGAGGTGCTGCGGGCCCGGTGGGTGCAGAAGTTCGCCCCAATGCTCATGTCCTACGGGTTCATCGTGCCTGACCCCGGCCTCACCCACGACCCGGAGACCGACACCTGGACGGCCGGACCCATCGACTGGGAGCCGCTGAAGCGGACCCTTGCCCAAGGTGGTCCCGACTCGGCCCGACGTATCGGTGAGGCTGCCGCCAACTGGGAGGACACCCGCTGGGTGCGTGAGGCTCTCGACTCGGCTCCCGAGCACGCTGTTGGGGCACCGGCATGACCACCGCTCTCGCCTCGACACTGGAGGCCCGGGTCCGTGACGCCGTGGCGACGGTGGACGACCCCGAGTACCCCGGCGTCTCCATCGTCGACCTGGGTCTGTTCGAGGCACTCCTGGTCACCGGCGACGGCACCGTGGAGGTCCGGCTGGTGCCCACCTTCTCCGGCTGTCCGGCACTCGGCATGATCGCCGACGAAGTCCGCACCGCGGTGGCAACCGTCGACGGAGTCCAGCGGGTGGAAGTCCGATGGCTGGGTGCCCCGGTGTGGACGGTTGACCGGATCAGCGAAGCCGGTCGCGAGGCTCTGGCCCGCGAGTTCACAGTGGCCGTGCGCATCGGCCGGAAGCCGGTGGCCTGCCCCCGTTGCGGTGCCGAGACCTGGGAGGATTCGCTCTTCGGCCCCAGCCGTTGCCGGGCCGTGCACCTCTGCCCGTCATGCACCGAAGTGGTCGAAGTTATGCGTTCAGGGGCGTGAGTTGCGGCGCTACGAGGTGTTCCTGAAGAAGGATGGCCGCGACGAGTACCGGCACGCCGGTTCGCTGGACGCACCCGACGACGAGCTGGCCCTCGTCTTGGCCCGCGAGTCGTATTTGCGCCGCGCCGAGGGCGATCGACTGTGGCTGGTCGACCGACAACATCTGGTGACCGCCGGCACCGAGTTCGTCGCCCCCAACGCCGACAAGCCGCACCGACACAACGACGGCGAGCGGATCGCCGAGCGGAGGCGCCTGCTCCGGGAAAAGGGACCTCAAGGGGAGGACGAACGGGGAGAGGGTTCGGCATGAGCATCCCGTGGAACGACGGCATCCGGGAGTTCGTCCTGGCCTTCGCCGACGACGAGCACCTGATGGGACAGCAGCACGCCGAGTGGATCGGGGTGGCGCCCTTTCTCGAGGAAGATCTGGCCTTCTGCTCGATCGGCCAGGACGAGTTGGGCCACGCGGCGTTGTTGTACGCGCTGGTGGCGGGAGACGGCAACGGCGATGGGGTCGACGACCGGATGGTCGACGCCTTGGCCTTCGACCCGGACCCGGCCCGGTGGCGTTCCTGCCACCTAGTGGAGGCCCCCACGTCAGAGTGGTCCCGGGCGCTGGTCCGTCACTGGCTGTACGACGCGGCCGAACGGTTGCGCTGGGAGCTAGTGGCCGATTCGGCGCTGGATCCGCTAGCTGAAACAGCTACCCGGGCCGAGCGGGAGGAATGGTTTCATCGCCGCCACGCCGACGGTCTGCTCGACGTCCTACTGCCGGTGGCCGACAGCGGCGAGCGGCTCCGGGTTGCCCTAGTCGAGCTTCTTCCGGTTGCCGTGGGGCTGTTCGACCCCGTGGCCGGCGAGGTTGCTGCGGTCGAGGCCGGTGTAACTGCCGCTCCGTTCGACACACGGCTCCCTGAGTGGACCGACCGGATCCGCACCCGTTTCGACGTCGACCTTCCCGACCTCGGGATGGCCACAGCGGCTCTTCAGGCCGGGCGTACGGTTCGAAGCGAGGCGTTTGGTCCGGTGCTGTCGAGGATCCGCGAGGTCTTGGACCTCGATCCGGCTGCCGTCTGGTAGCCCAACAGGCCGGCTGCACCCCCTTCGCGCACTACGGTCCGCGGACATGTTGCTGGACCCCGGCGAGAAGTTGTTCGTCGATGACTACCACACGGCCGGCGAACCCTTCCGCATCGTCGACCTGGGCCCCATGGAGGGTTCCACCGCCCTCGACCGACGGTCGTGGGCCATGGAGCACCTCGACGACCACCGTCGGTTCCTTGTCCACGAGCCCCGGGGCCACGCTGGTATGTACGGCGGAATGGTCGTTCCCCCAAACGACGCCGACGGGGACGTGGGCGTCGTTTTCTTCCACAAGGACGGCTTCTCGACAGCTTGTGGTCACGGCACCATCGCCATGGCTACGTGGGCGATCGAGACTGGCCAGGTCGATGCCCCCACCGACGGCGAGGTGGCGATCACGGTCGACGTCCCGTCAGGTCGACTCCCCACCGTGGCGCGGATGGAGGGTGGCCGGGTCGCTTCAGTCCGCTTTACCAACGTGGAGGCGTTCCCGTCGGCCCGCGACCTAGTCGTCGACACCAACCTGGGGCCGGTGACCGCCCAGGTGTCATTCGGCGGTGCTTTCTACGCCTCGGTGGCCATCGATGACCTGGATGTGGCGTGCCAAGCCGCCGACGTGGGCCGACTCGTCGATCTCGGTCGGCAGGTTAAGGCGGCGATGGCCGATCATCCGGCGGTGGTCCATCCGACCGACGAACGACTGTCCGGCCTCTACGGCGCGATTCTCCATGAGGACGTGGTTCTCCAGGAGGAGGCCGACGCACGCTCGGCTGAGGCGCAGGTCCACCAGCGCAACGTGACCATTTTTGCTGACGGGCAGGTCGACCGGTCGCCCTGCGGGTCGGGTACGTGCGCCCGTCTGGCCCTCCTCCATGCCGACGGGATGCTCGGCGCCGGCGACCTGTTCGTCAACGAGGGCGTTGCCGGCAGCGCGTTCTACGCCCGGGTGGAGGTGGCGACCGACGGAGGGATCATCCCCAGCGTGGAGGGTTCCGCATACCGGACCGGGACCGCCACGTTCACCCTCGACCCTCGTGATCCTGTGGGCCTCGGGTTCCTGCTTCGGTGACCGGGCCCGCCTCTCCCTTTCGATGACTGATCGGGAAGGATCCACTTCGTGACCGGCCTTCCCCACTTCGACGCGGCGGCCATCGCCGCCGTGATGGACATGGCGTCTTGCATCGAGGCCTTGCGGATCGGCAGCCGAGAACTTGGCGACCTCCATCCCAGGGCCCACGTGCCCCTCGGACCCGGCGACGACTTCCTGATGATGCCTGCTGTCTCGTCGGCCGGGATCGGGGTGAAGGTGGTAAACGTGGTGTCCAGCAACCCGGCCCGTGGACTTCCGCTGATCCACGGCTTCTACCTCTACTGCGACCGGGAGACCGGAGTCCCCAAGGCGACGCTGGACGGCTCTGCTTTAACCACCCTGCGCACGCCGGCCGCATCAGCTCTGGCCGCCGACGTGCTCGCCCGTCCCGACGTCACCAGTCTCGGGATCTTCGGCACCGGCGTCCAGGCCCGGGGCCACCTCGAGGCGATGCTGGTGGTCCGCCCAAACGTGGACCGAATCGTGGCTTGTGGCCGGACCCCTGAGTCGGCGGCAGCCTTCATGGCTGACCCGGCCGTCGTCGACCTGGCCGGCGGGCGTCGGTTGGAGGCGGGGACTCCCGGGCAGACGGCAGCCTGCGACCTGGTCTGTGGCTGCACCACGTCGACCGAACCGGTGGTGCCGACCGATGCCGTGCGGCCGGGCGCCCACGTCGGCCTGGTGGGCAGTTACTCGACGGCTCGCCGCGAGGTCTTCCCCGAACTGCTGCAACGGGCTTCGGTGTTCGTGGACGACCGGGGAGCGGCGGCTGACGAGGCTGGTGACCTGATCCTGGCCGTGGAGGCGGACGAGTGGTCGTTCGACGCCGTGGTCGGCGATCTGGCCGGGCTGTGCCTGGGCACCGTCGGTCGGTCCAGCGACGACGAGGTGACCCTCTTCAAGTCCGTTGGCCTGGCGGTCTGGGACCTGATGGTGGCTGGAACGGTGGTCCGTGCGTCCTGATCTTCTAGCGAACCTTGGCTACCGTCGGGGTGGGTCAGGTGGTTTCGGCCCAGGCCCCGTCTCGGCGAGGTGGACCACGGTTTCGCCCCGGTTGACCAGCGGTGTCCGGGTGATGCCGATCACCGACCTACTCCAATTGGCTCGCACTGCGGCTGCTTTCGGTTGAGGTGGCTTGGTCGCCCGACCCGGACAACGGGTCCGCGGAGGTGGAAGAATTCCGATGGGCGAGATGCATCCGGGATGCTCTGGCGCCGAAGGGGGAGAACCGATGACCGATGTGACCAATCCGGCGGCCGCACCGCGGGCGTCTTTCACCGACATGTCCGAGTCCACCGCCGAGGATTGGTCGATCATCATGGGACAGCGGGCCGAGTTGGAGCAGTCGCTGCCCGACCGGATCATCGAGCAGTTCGGGCACCTGCGGAACGACTACGGCGGGTTCCCTGTCGACCGACTCGAGCACAGCGTGCAGACGGCCACCCGGGCCGAACGGGATGGCCGCGACGACGAGTACGTGCTGTGCGCCTTGCTTCACGACATCGGGGACCCGCTCACCCCCTACAACCACCCCGATGTGGCAGCGGCGATCCTCAAGCCGTTCGTGTCCGAGGCCAACCACTGGATGGTCGAGCACCACGGCATCTTCCAGGGCTACTACTTCTGGCACCACCTGGGCATGGACCGCGACACGCGTGACCGGTTCGCCGGGCACGACAACTTCGATCACTGCGCCACGTTCTGCGCCGAGTACGACGCCCCGGCCTTCGACCCCGGCTACCGGTCGAACCCGTTCGAGCACTACGTCCCGCTGATCCGCGACGTCTTCGGTGCCAACCCCTGGCGCTGAACGAGGTCCGACAGGCGGAGGAGGGAGGCGACCATGACCAGGTCCGATGAGGACCGGATGATGGAGGGGTTGTTCTGGCACGGGATCCCCACGCTGTTCCGCTGCCCCCACGATCCAGACCCGGCCAACGCCGACATCGGCCTGATCGGTGTTCCGCACAGCACTGGCAACGGGACCACCCAGCGGGACCAGCACCTCGGCCCCCGGGCCGTGCGTGACATCTCGCCACTGGGGCGCCGGGTCCACAATGACTTCGCCTTCGATCCGTGGGAGGCGTGCCGGATCCACGACCTGGGTGACGTGCCCCTGCCGAAGGCCAACGACAACGAGGCCTGCATCGAGGACATCACCGCCTTCTACCGGAGCGTTGGAGAAGCTGGCTGCCGCCCGGTGTCGATCGGTGGAGACCACTCCATCACCGGGGGGATCCTCCAAGGCATCGCCGGGGAGGGATCTCGCCTCACCGGTGGCGAGAAGGCCAGCCTGCTCCATTTCGACGCCCACACCGACGCCTACCACACCATCCCCCATTTCCTCGGGGCAGTGAAGTCGGCGGCCCACTGGGCCGGCTATCTGGTGGAAGGCGGGCACGTCGACCCCGAGCACTCTGTCCAGGTCGGCATCCGGGGCAACGTCCGGTCGCTGGGCTGGACCGACCCGTCGTACGCCCTCGGCTACGAGGTGATCCGCAAAGTCGACTACGACGAGATGGGTCCAGAGCGGGTTATGGAGGTCATCGACGAGCGGATCGGCGACCGGCCGCTCTACATCACCTTCGACCTGGACTGCCTTGATCCCACCGTGGCACCCGGGGTAGCCAACATTGAGGCGGGTGTGGAGGGCTTCGGGATGGACCAGGTCGTCCAACTGCTGCGGTCGGTACGTGGGAAGGACGTGATCGGTGGCGACGTTGTCTGCCTCATGCCCACCGTGGATTCGCCCAACCACATCACTAGCTATCGGTCGATGGCGGTGATGTTCGAGATCCTGTCACTCATCGCCGACCGGATCGCCGGCTGAGCCCGCGAAGCCGATGTACAACGCTGGCTAGCATCGGCGCCGCATGATCCTGTCGGACCACACCCTTCGCGAAGAGATCGCGGCGGGACGTATCGTCATCGAGCCGTTCGACGACGCCTGTGTCCAGCCGTCGTCCATCGACCTACACCTGGACCACCGGTTTCTGGTGTTCCGCAACCACGCCATGGGCCACATCGACGTGAAGCAGGACCTCACGGAGTTGACCGAGCAAGTCGAGGCGGCCGACGAAGACCCGTTCATCCTTCATCCCGGCGAATTCGTGCTGGGCTCCACGTCGGAGAGGGTCGCGGTGCCCGACGACCTCGTCGCACGCCTGGAGGGCAAGTCCAGCCTGGGACGCCTCGGGCTGCTCATCCATTCGACGGCCGGTTACGTGGACGCCGGCTGGGACGGCCAGCTCACCCTGGAACTCTCCAACGTGGCCAGCCTGCCCATCACCCTCTACCCGGGGATGAAGATCGGTCAGATCTCGTTCGTCCGGATGACCACGGTCGCTGACCGGCCCTACGGTTCCAGCGACCTGGGGTCGAAGTACCGGGGCCAAGAGGGCCCGAGGCCCAGCCGTTACTGGGAGAACTTCGGCTGAACCTGTGACCGGCCGCTCCGCCGCCGGCCGGGCATCACGTGATGTTGACCGGAGTCTCGGCCGATTCAAGTGCCTCGAGCAGGTGCAGAGCGATGTCGCCCACCTTCACCTCGGAGTCATCGATTCCCTCGCCGCGCACGCCGTCGTCGATCATGACGTAGCAGAACGGGCACGCCGTGGCGATCCGGCTGGCGCCGGTGGACAACAGCTCCTGTGAGCGCTCGACGTTGATGTTCTTACCGATGTGCTCCTCCATGAACATGCGGCCGCCGCCCGCGCCGCAGCACATGCCCTTGGTGCCCTGTCGATCGGCCTCCACGATCTCGACGCCGGCCAGGCTGCCGATCACATTGCGGGGTGACTCGTAGACGTCGTTGTGGCGGCCCAGGTAGCAGGAGTCGTGGTACACGACCCGCTCCTCGAGGCGGGCACTGCTCATGTCGAGCCGACCTTCAGCGATCATCCACTCCAGCAGCTGACTGTGGTGGACCACCTCGTAGTGACCGCCCAACTGTGGGTACTCGTTGGCCAGCGTGTTGAAGCAGTGGGGGCACTGGGTGACGATCTTCTTGACCCCCATGGCCTCTAGGGTCTCGACGTTCTGCATGGCCAGCATCTGGAAGATGTACTCGTTGCCCGAGCGGCGGGCCGGATCGCCGGTGCACATCTCCGACGGGCCGAGGATCGAGAACGACAGGCCAGCCCGCTGCATGAGCGCGGCCATGGCCCGTGACACCTTCTTGTTCTTGTCGTCGAATGACCCGGCGCAGCCCACCCAGTAGAGGTATTCGGCGTCGAACGGCTCGCCGCCGTCAAGCACCTCGATGCCCTCAAGGTCACCTACCCAGTCGGCCCGCTCGCTCTGCGACAGGCCCCACGGGTTGCCCGAGTTCTCCATTGACCGATAGGCGGCGCCCAACTCGCTTGGGAAGTCGGACTCCATGAGTGACAGGTAACGCCGCATGTCGAGGATCTTGTCGAGGATCTCGATGTTGACCGGACAGATCTCGTCACACGCCCGGCACGACGTGCACGACCACAGTTCGTCGTTGGTTATGCGGTCGAACATCCAGTTGGCGGGCACAGTGATCTCGGCATCGGTACCCAGCGGTGGCGAAACCACTGTCTCGCCGGTGGCTGCCATGACCTCGCCGGTCTTGAGCACGATCTCCCGGGGGTCGAGGGGCTTGCCGGTGGCGTGCGCTGGGCAGACGCTGGTGCATCGCCCGCACATGGTGCACGAGTCGGTGTCCAGCAGTTGCTTCCAGGTGAAATCCTCGATGGTGGAGACGCCGAAACTCTCCAGTTCGGTCTCCATGAGGTTGGGCAGCGGCTTCATGGCGCCCTTGGGGCGGGCCCTGTCGTTCAGGTACATGTTCAGCGGCGACGTGAACATGTGACGGATCATCGTGATGGGCAGCAGCGCCAGAAAGGCCATGAATGACGCCACGTGGGCGATCCACCAACCCTGGTGCCAGCCCGAGACGTCGTCCACCAGCCAGTCGACCTCGCCGATGGCCATGGCCAGCGGGTAGCCGATCACCGACCACGTCTCGGCGTCAGCACCGTGGCCGCCCGGTGTCACGTCCTGGAGGGCGATGCGGAATGCCTCAGCGCCGAAGCCAGTGATACCGATGGCCAGAAAGATGAAGAGGACCGCGGCGTGCTCGGGTTTCGACTTGATGCGGATCCGGTACGGGCGGAAGCGGCGAGGCCCGAAGCGCCGCAGGATGGCCCACACCACGCCGACCAGGTAGAGCACACCGGCGACGTCGCCCACCGCCGTGTACGCCCGGTACACGTCGCCGTGGAGGAACTTCATTGACCCCGGGACCTGGTGGTTGATCTCCAGCACCGTGGTCACCGCCATGAGGACCAGGAACGGGAAGTAGATCAGGGCGTGCATGACCCCGGCCGCGGGCTCGCGCAGGAGGGTCTGCATGTAGACGCCGGAGCGGAAGTCCCCGAAACGGCGCTTGGCGTTGGCCGGCTTCGTGGACCGGTCGTCGGGAACGCCCCGCTGCCAGTTCTGGACGCGGTAGGAGAAGAGGACGGCCCCGTAGATGATGAGCAGCGGGATGACCGAGTAGAAGGCCAACTTCAGCGGGCCGGGGACGTTGGCGAACACCTCGCGGGTGATAGGCGACTCGTCGTGGAACTCGTTGACCACTGAGGCCACCCCGGATGCCGCGGTGAAGAGGGCGACCAGCACCCCGAGCCCGATGACGGCGTGGTTGGGGCGGAACCGCCGGGTGGTGTCGGTGCTCGCGGCGGTGTCAGTCATGGCGACCGGAGACTACCGGCCCGCGGTTCTCCCGGTCGTCCCGACCGGCCATCGGGCCGGCCCGGGTGGGCCGTCGGCGGTGGGTCAGGCAGCGGCCAGGACGCAGCCCCTTGACCGGCGAGGTGGCCCTTCGGGAAGCGCCCGATCGCGTTCGGGTACCTGTTCGCGTAGTCGGTCAGCCGGCCTGGCGGGCCACGGCCTCTGCGGCTGCCCGGGCCGCTTCGGGGTCCAGCGACCGTTCGAGCACCGGCCTGGCTTCGACGGGCCGCAGGTCGTCGCCCAGTTCGTAGTGGAGTGGGGTGCCGGTGGGGATGTTCAGGTCGGTGATGTCGTCGTCGGAGATGCTGTCCAACTCCTTGCACAGGGCTCGCAGGCTGTTGCCGTGGGCGGCCACCAGCACGGTTCGTCCGGCCCGGAGGTCTGGGGCGATGGCCTCGTCCCAACAGGGGAGCATCCGCGCCACGACGTCGGCCAGGCACTCGGCCAGTGGCGGCTCGATGTCGGCGTAGCGGACGTCGCGGTTGGGGTTGAACGGGTTGTTGTCGGAGATCGGTGGGGGTGGGGTGGCGTAGCCCCGCCGCCAGGCCTGGAGTTGTTCGGCCCCGTGGCGTTCGCGGGTCTCGGCCTTGTCAAGACCGGTGAGGTCGCCGTAGTGCCGTTCGTTGAGGCGCCAGTCCCTGCGAACAGGGATCCATGACCGACCCAGCTCGGCAAGGGCCAACTCCGCGGTGCGGATGGCCCGGACTTGCAGTGACGTGTGGACCACGTCGGGGAGGATCCCGGCTTCGGCCAGGAGCCGTGCACCGTCGCGGGCCTCGGCCTCACCCAGCGCGGTGAGGCCACAGTCGTACCAGCCGGTGAACTGGTTGGTGGCGTTCCATTCGCTCTGACCGTGTCGGAGCAGGATCAGGGTGGGCATCGGGCCACCGTACCGGACGGGGATCAGCGGGGTTCGGGGAATCATCGTTCAGAAGTTGCTAATAAGGGACTCAACTTTATAGAGTGAACATAGCCAAGGAATAGTGGTGTCCATGATGGCAGTCCCTAGGCTCCATCGTCGGCCCCGGGGACTCTCCCCCGCCTGGGGCCGACGAGGGCATCACTCGAAGAGACGAACGCCGGTCCCCACCCGGGACCGCAGGACGAAACAGAGAAGAAGAGAGGAAGACACCATGGGCAAGGCTGTGGGCATCGATCTCGGGACCACCAACTCGGTGGTCAGTGTTCTGGAAGGTGGCGACCCCGTCGTCATCGCCAATGCGGAAGGCTCCCGCACCACCCCGTCGGTGGTGGCCTTCGCCAAGGACGGAGAGGTCCTCGTCGGCGAGGTGGCTAAGCGCCAGGCCATCACCAATCCCGACCGCACCATCCGATCCGTCAAGCGTCACATGGGTACCGGCTGGACCGAGGGGATCGATGGCAAGGACTACACCGCGCAAGAGATCTCGGCCCGCACCCTGCAGAAGCTCAAGCGTGACGCCGAGGCCTATCTGGGCACCACCGTGGACCAAGCCGTCATCACCGTCCCTGCCTACTTCGACGACGCCCAGCGCACCGCCACCAAGGAGGCGGGCCAGATCGCCGGCCTCGAAGTGCTCCGCATCATCAACGAGCCCACCGCAGCCGCGCTCGCCTACGGCCTCGACAAGGAGGGCGAGGACCAGACCATCCTCGTATTCGACCTCGGCGGCGGCACCTTCGACGTGTCGGTCCTCGAGATCGGCGACGGTGTCTTCGAGGTGAAGGCCACCCACGGCGACACCAGCCTCGGTGGCGACGACTGGGACGAGGCCATCATCGACTGGCTCGTCACCTCGTTCCGCAACGATCACGGCGTCGATCTCGGTGCCGACGCTATGGCCGCCCAGCGTCTCAAGGAGGCCGCCGAGAAGGCCAAGATCGAGCTTTCCCAGGTGCAGCAGACCCAGATCAACCTGCCATTCGTCACCGCCACCGACACCGGTCCGCTGCACCTCGACTACACGCTCACCCGGGCCAGATTCCAGGAACTCACCGCCGACCTGCTCGCCCGTTGTCGGACCCCCTTCGAGCAGGCCGTGAAGGACGCCGGCCTCAGCCGCGGCGAGGTCGACCACGTCCTCCTAGTCGGTGGCTCCACCCGCATGCCCGCCGTGGTCGATCTGGCCAAGGAGATCGCTGGCCGAGAGCCCTCCAAGAACGTCAATCCGGACGAGGTGGTGGCCATCGGCGCCGCCGTCCAGGCGGGCGTTCTGGTCGGCGAGGTCAAGGACGTCCTCCTTCTGGACGTCACCCCGCTTTCGCTTGGCATCGAGACCAAGGGCGGGGTCATGACCCGGCTCATCGAGCGCAATACCACCATCCCCATCCAGCGGTCCGAGGTATTCACGACCGCCGAGGACGGTCAGCCGTCGGTCGAGATCCACGTGCTCCAGGGCGAGCGCGAGATGTCGCAGTTCAACAAGACCCTGGGCAAGTTCCAGTTGGTCGACATCCCGCCGGCGCCCCGGGGCACGCCGCAGATCGAGGTCACCTTCGACATCGACGCCAACGGCATCGTCCACGTGTCGGCCAAGGACCGGGCCACCAACAACGAGCAGTCGATGACCATTACCGGCCAGTCTTCGCTCGACAAGGACGTCATCGACCAGATGGTCCGCGACGCCGAGGCCCACGCCGATGAGGACCGCAGGCGCCGCGAGGACGCGGAGGTTCGCAACGCCGGTGACAACCTCGTGTACCAGACCGAGAAGCTCTTGGCCGATCAGGGCGAGCAGCTCACCGACGACGAGAAGGCCAACGTCACCGACAAGCTCGACGCCTTGAAGGCAGCGCTTGAGGGCGACGACATCGAGGCCATTAAGGACGCCACCGAGGCGCTCATGACGGCCAGCCAGGAGTTCGGCCAGCGCCTCTACGAGGCAGCGCAGGCCGAACAGGCTGGCAGTTCGCCGACCGGGGACGTTGCCTCCGACGACGACGTGGTCGACGCCGAGATCGTTGACGAGTCGTGAGCGATCCTGTCGCCGACTGCCCAGAGTCCGACGATCCGATGGACTCTGCCGGCGATCCACCGACCTCTCGCGCCACAACGGCCGGATCGCCGGCACCCGCCTCTCCGACAGATGCCTCCGAGTCGGACATGGATGCTCCGGACGAGGAGATCGACCCTCTGGGTGACGAGGCCCTGGTCTTCAACGAGGAGGACGAGTCGACGACCGGCGAAGAAGACCGGGGTGTGCTTGACGTCCTGGCCGCCACCGAGGCCGAGCGGGACGGGCACCTCGCGGACCTGCAGCGGGTGTCGGCGGAGTTCGCCAACTTCCGGCGTCAGGCCGAGCGGCGCAACGTCGAGATCAGCGCAGTGGCCCGCAGTGGCCTGGCCGAGAAGCTGTTGCCGGTGCTCGATGCCTGCGACCTCGCCCTCGAACACGGTGCTGGCGACGTGGCACCCATCCGCACCTCGCTGGTCCAGGCCCTGGAGTCTGCCGGCCTCGAGGTCCTTGATCCCGACGGAGAGTCCTTCGATCCCAATAACCACGAGGCCGTCCTCCACGAGCCGGCCGACGAAGGCGCTGAGGGTCAGGTGGTGGCCGAGGTCCTGCGTCGCGGGTACGCCTGGGAGGGTCGGGTCCTACGGCCCGCCATGGTCCGGGTCCGCGGCTGAACGGACGAGCGGCCTAACCGGAGGGCACGAGGACGTGACCGCCCAGCGGGAGTGGTTCGAGAAGGACTACTACGCCACACTCGGCGTCCTGAAGGACGCGTCGGCCAGGGAGGTCACCAAGGCCTACCGGAAGCTGGCCCGGGAACTGCATCCTGACGCAAACCCAGGCGACGCGGCAGCCGAGGCCCGCTTCAAGGAAGTCTCCGCGGCATACGACGTGGTCGGCGACGAGGAACGACGGGCCGAGTACGACCAGGTCCGCTCCATGGGACCAATGGGCACCGCCGGCTTCGGCGGGCACGGCGGCTTCTCCGGTGGCGCCGGTTTCGATCTCGGTGACCTGTTCGGCGGCCTCTTCGGGGCCCAGGGCATGGGTGGCCACGGAGGTGGAGGCCGACGGGGCGCTGACCTTGAGACCCGCTTGACCTTGTCGTTCGTCGAGGCGGTCGAAGGGGTCACCACCTCGGTCCATCTGGTGTCCGATGCCACCTGTTCGACCTGCGGGGGCAACGGGGCCCGTCCGGGCACCCGTCCTACGACCTGTGGGGCTTGCGGTGGCCGCGGCGTCCAGGCCGAAGACCAGGGTTTCTTCTCGTTCAGTCGCCCCTGCGCCGCCTGTGGTGGCCGTGGCCAGCAGGTTGACGATCCCTGTGGGACCTGTCGTGGCTCCGCTACTGAACGGCGGCCCCGCGAGGTCAAGGTCCGGATCCCGTCCGGTGTCGACGACGGTCAGCGGATCCGCCTGAAGGGCCGGGGAGAGCCGGGACGGGGTGGCCCCAACGGTGACCTGTTCGTCGTCGTCTCGGTCGAACCGGACGCCCGGTTCGGACGTCGGGGTGACCACCTCACCGTCGGTGCGTCCATCACCTACCCGCAGGCTGTCCTCGGCGCCGAGATCCAGGTGCCGACGCTCGACGGAGGCACCGTCACCCTGAAGGTCCCGGCAGGGACCCGCAGCGGCCAGACCTTCCGGGTCCGGGGACGAGGCATCTCGGCGAAACGGGGTACCGGCGACCTGCTAGCCATCGTCGAGGTTCACGTGCCAGCCAATCCCACTGACGCCGAGCGGGCCGCCATCGAGGCTCTCGCCGCAGCGATGGAGTTGGACCCTGGTGCCAGCGGGCCGATCGACGTCGGCGACATGTCCTGACAGACTGAGATCGGAAGACGACCATGACTCCCATCCCCCGACCCGGACCTGACCAGGCGGTCTACGTGATCTCGGTGGCCGCCGAACTGGCGGGCATGCACCCCCAGACCCTTCGCATCTACGAGCGTCGGGGCCTGGTCGACCCGGCTCGGACCTCTGGCGGCAACCGCCGGTACAGCGCGGACGACATCGCTCTGCTCCTGCGCATCGCCCAGCTCACCGACGAGGGCCTCAACCTGGCGGGGGTCAAGCGGGTGCTCGAGTTGGAGGCAGAGGTGGCCCACCTGCAGGCCGAACTGGACCTGACCCGGATCGAAGGCGACCGGGCGGTGGCCGATGTGCACCGCCAGTACCGGCGGGACCTCGTCCCGGTCAATCAGAGCGTCACCATCTACCGGGGTCGGCGGAACCGCTGATTCGGGTCCCGGTCCGAAACGGGGCCGGTGGACGCGACCCTCTGACCTGTGGTTTCCCAGTGCTTCCCGATTTCTGTCGGACTGTTCGAACCTGTGGAGAACGCGTTTTGGTCCACAACTCCGTCCGTGCGGTTCTAGGGCTGGGCGGGTTGTCCACAAGGGGTGTGAATTTCCCCAAAACCTGCGCGCCAGCCGCGCAGGATCTCCTGGACGAGGATGTGCCCGCACCGGGGTGGGCATGCCCGTTGGCACCGAAAACCCTGGGATACCCAACCTGGTGGGGCCGGTAGGCTCACATCGCAAGGGATCCGGACCAGGACCCGAAAACGGAGGTGTGCCGTGCCCGCGACCGTCGTCGTCGGGACGCAGTGGGGCGACGAGGGCAAGGGCAAGTTCACCGACCTCGTCGCCGGCCAGATGTCCATGGTCGTCCGCTACCAGGGCGGCCACAACGCCGGGCACACCCTCGTGGTGGACGGCGAGTCGTTTGCCCTACAGATCGTCCCCAGTGGCGTCCTCTACCCACACGTCACACCGGTCATCGGCAACGGCGTGGTCGTCGATCCCCGCGTCTTGCTGGCCGAGATGGACATGCTCGAGTCACGCGGTGTCTCCACGGAAAAGCTCCGGCTCAGTGGCAACGCTCACCTGATCCTCCCGTACCACCAGGAGCTCGACGCCCTCCACGAGCGCCACCTGGGCAAGAACAAGCTGGGCACCACCAAGCGCGGCATCGGTCCCGCCTACGCCGACCGTTCGATGAGGGTCGGTATCCGGGTCCAGGACCTGCTCGACGAGAAGATCTTCCGCGAGAAGCTCCGGGCCGCCCTCGAGCACACCAACCGGGTCCTGACCCGGGTGTTCAACCGTCTACCGGTCGATGCGGACGAGGTGGCCGACGAGTACCTGGGTACGTGCGCCCCACGCCTTGCCTCGCACATTGCGGACGCGGTGGGCCTCGTTCATGACGAGCTGGACCGGGGTGGTGACGTCCTCATGGAAGGTGCCCAGGCCACCTTCCTCGACCTCGACCATGGCACCTATCCGTTCGTCACCTCGTCCAATCCGGTGGCCGGCGGCGCCTGCACGGGCGCTGGTATCGGTCCCCGCGACATCGATCGGGTCATCGGCATCGCCAAGGCCTACGTGACCCGGGTGGGCGCCGGTCCGTTCCCCACTGAGCTGTTCGACGACGTGGGTGACCACTTCGTCGAGGTTGGACACGAGTACGGGACCAACACCGGCCGGCGTCGCCGCCCGGGCTGGTTGGATGCCGTCATGCTCCGCTATGCCGCTCGGGTCAACTCCCTGTCCGAACTGGCCATCACCAAGCTCGATGTCCTCGACCAGTTGGAGACCATTCGGGTGTGCGTTGCCTACGAGGCCGACGGCGAGCGGTACGACCAGCTGCCCTATCACCAGTCGGTGCTTCACCGGGCCACGCCGGTCTACGAGGACATGCCCGGCTGGGGGGTCGACCTGTCAGGGATCACTGAGCGCTCGCAACTGCCGCGCGAGGCCGAGGACTACCTGGGATTCGTGGAGCACCAAGTCGGGGTGCCCGTCGGCATGGTCGGAGTGGGCCCGGGGCGCCACCAGGTCCTGCGGTTCGCCGCCTGACCCGAATCAGTCGGGACAAAGCCACCATGAGGGTCTGCGTAGTCGGCTCAGGGGGGCGTGAACACGCCCTGGCGCATGTGCTGCGCCGCCACCACGAGGTGGTGGTCACCCCCGGCAACCCCGGCATACCTGGGTCGGTTGACGCACCACCCGCCGCGGTAGAGGCCGACCTGGTGGTGATCGGCCCCGAGGCGCCCCTTGTCGAGGGCCTGGCCGATCAACTGCGGGCCGACGGTCGGCTCGTGTTCGGTCCCGGTGCCGACGGCGCTCGCCTCGAGGGTTCCAAGGCGTGGATGAAGGAGGTGCTGTTCGAGGCCGGCGTCCCCACCGCCGCCCACGGCACCTTCACCGACGAGGCCGCCGGGCTGGCTTTCCTCGACACTATGGGGGACATCTTCGTGGTGAAGACCGACGGTCTCGCCGCGGGCAAGGGGGTGCTGGTCACCACCGACCGGGCTGAGGCCGTCGACGCCGTACGGTCCTATTTGTCCGGCGAGGCGTTCGGCGACGCCGGACGAACCCTCGTCATCGAGGAGGGCCTGACCGGTCCCGAGCTTTCGGTGCTGGCCGTGTGCGACGGGCAGGACGCCGTGGCGCTGGCTCCCGCCCAGGACTTCAAGCGAATCGGTGACGGTGACACCGGTCCCAACACCGGCGGGATGGGTGCCTACTCGCCGGTCCCGGTGGCCACCGAGGCTGCCGTCGAGGCCCTGATGGACGACGCGGTGCGGCCCACACTGGCCGCCCTGCGTCGCCGGGGCATCGACTATCGGGGCGTCCTCTACTGCGGCCTCATGTTCACGCCGACCGGACCGAAGGTCCTCGAGTACAACGTGCGATTCGGGGACCCGGAAACCCAGGTGGTCCTCCCTCGACTGGTTGACGACTTGGGCGACCTCCTGGCTGCCGCTGCGGCAGGAGGCCTGCCGGACCACCTCCCGGTGTTCGACGATGGCGCGGCAGTGACCGTGGTCTGCGCCTCAGAGGGCTACCCAGCCGCGCCCCGCACTGGCGACCCTGTCGAGGGACTCGACAACGCTTCGGCCGTCGACGGCGTCACAGTCTTTGCCGCCGGGGTGGGCGAGCACGACGGCCGCTTGGTCACGGCCGGAGGACGGGTGCTGGCTGTCACCGGACAGGGGTCAGACGTGGCCGATGCCCGACGTCGTGCCTATGCCGCAGTAGCCGAACTGTCATGGCCGGGGATGCAGGTGCGCGGTGACGTGGCGGCGTCACCTACGGCGGTCGTCTAGCGGCCAGAATCAGCTAGTTCCCGGGTCCACCGTCGGTGGGTAGTCCGGGATCGAATCGAGAGGCCCGGGATCCGGGTCTAGGGAACACTGGAGAAGCAGGAATGAGCTACAAGGTTGCGGTGCTGATGGGCTCGCCCAACGACGGCGACAAGATGGCGCCGGCCGCTGAGACGCTGGGGCGCTACGGGATCGAGGCCGACGTGCGGGTCATGTCGGCCCATCGGAGCCCCGCGTTGGTCTCCACCTTCATCTCGGGCGCCCGCGAGGCCGGATACTCCGCCATCATCTGCGGTGCCGGCATGGCCGCCCATCTGGCCGGCGCGGCCGCCGCCCACACCACGTTGCCGGTCATCGGCGTGCCGCTGTCCGGCGGTGCCATCAACGGCTGGGACTCCCTGCTGGCTACCGTCCAGATGCCCAAGGGCATCCCGGTGGCCACCGTGGCAGTGGACGGTGCCATGAACGCCGCCCTTCTGGCCGTCCAGATGCTGGCCGTGAACGACACGGACCTCGTGGCCAAACTCGAGGCGCACCGCGCCGAGATGACCCCGTCGGCCAACTGATTTCGACCGCCCGTCCGACCGCCCGGAACCCTTGATGGAAAACGTCCTCGCCAGCCGGTACGCCAGCCGGACCATGGTCGACCTGTGGACCCCCGAGGCCAAGGTGGTCATGGAGCGCGAACTGTGGATCGCCGTGATGGAGGCCCAGCGGGCCCTCGGCGTGGACATCCCCGACGGCGTCGTCGAAGATCACCGGGCAGTGTTGGATCGGGTGGATCTCGACTCGATCCGCGACCGCGAACGGATCACCCGCCACGACGTGAAGGCCCGGATTGAGGAGTTCTGCGCCCTGGCCGGCCACGAGCAAGTCCACAAGGGCATGACGTCGCGGGATCTCACTGAAAACGTCGAGCAACTCCAGGTGCGGCGCAGCCTGGAGGTGGTGCGTGACCGGATGGTGGCCACCCTGGCCCGCCTGGCCCGCCTGGCCGCCGAGCACGACGACCTGGTCATGGTGGGGCGCAGCCACAACGTGGCTGCTCAGGCCACCACCCTGGGCAAGCGTTTCGCCACGGCCGCAGAGGAGCTCCTCGCTGCCCATCGCCGGATGGAGGACCTGCTTGCCGCCTACCCACTGCGGGGCCTCAAGGGTCCGGTCGGAACCCAGCAGGACCAGCTCGACCTGCTGGACGGGGACCGCGACGCCCTGGACCGTCTCGAGAGGATGGTGACCGACCACCTGGGCTTTGCCCGGAGCCTCGACTCTGTCGGGCAGGTGTATCCGAGGTCGCTCGACTTCGAGGTGGTGTCGGCGCTCGTTCAGGCCTCCGGCGGGCCGGCCAGCCTGGCCCGGACCATCCGCCTCATGGCTGGCAACGAGCTGGCAACCGAGGGGTTCCGGCAGGGCCAGGTCGGCTCGTCGGCTATGCCGCACAAGATGAACGCTCGCTCCTGCGAGCGGGTGAACGGACTGGCCGTCGTGCTGCGCGGCCACCTGACCATGGTGGGGGGGCTGGTCGGCGACCAGTGGAACGAGGGCGACGTGAGCTGTTCGGTAGTGAGGCGCATTGCCCTCCCCGACGCCTTCCTCGCCGCCGACGGCCTGTTCCAGACCTTCTTGACCGTGCTCGACGAGTTCGGCGCCTACCCGGCCGTCGTCGAGAGGGAACTCCGGCAGTACCTCCCGTTCCTGGCCACCACCCGCGTCTTGGTGGCAGCCGTCCAGTCCGGTATGGGGCGGGAGGAGGCCCACGAGGCCATCAAGGGCCACGCGGTGGCCGCCGCCCTGGCCCGCCGCGAGCAGGGCGTGTCAGAGACCGACCTCCTCGACCGCTTGGCTGACGACGAAGGCCTTCCTCTCGACCGAGCCGCCCTCGATGGGCTGCTGGCCGACCCGGCGGCCTTCGCCGGCAATGCCTCGGCCCAGGTGGCGGCGGTGGTCGAACGGGTGGCCGACGTAGTGGCCGCCCGCCCCCAGGCGGCGGCCTACGATCCCGAACCGATCCTCTGACTCCTCCCACGAGAGCCATGTCCGACCGAATTTCCCTGCCGCATCTCCACTCGGGGAAGGTGCGCGACGTCTACGACGCCGGCGACGACAGGTTGCTGCTGGTCACCTCCGATCGCATCTCGGCTTTCGACGTGGTCATGTCGGAGCCCATTGCCGACAAGGGTCGGGTGCTCACGGCCATGACCTCGTTCTGGTTCGAGCAGTTCGCGGACTCGGTCTCTGGACATCTGATCGCCACCGACACCGCAGCCGTGGACGAGGCGCTCGGCGGGGGCACCGACCCGGACGTACTGGCCGACCTGGCTGGCCGGACCATGCTCTGCCACAAGGCCGAGATGCTGCCCATCGAGTGCATCGTTCGGGGCTACATCACGGGTTCGGCGTGGAAGGAGTACAAGGACTCGGGGACTATGCACGGCACCCCGATGCCCGACGAACTGCTGGAGGCCAGTCGACTGCCCGAGCCGGTATTCACCCCGTCGACTAAGGCCGACGAGGGTCACGACGTGAACATTTCTTATACCGAGGCGGTTGATCTGGTGGGCACCGAGGTGGCCGAGCAGGCCCGTGACCTGTCGATCTCCTGCTACCTGCGGGGCGCCGAGTGGGCCGCTGAGCGTGGGATCATCATTGCCGACACCAAGTTCGAGTTCGGCATAGTCGGTAGTCGCCTGGTACTGGCTGACGAGGTCCTGACCCCCGACTCATCCCGCTTCTGGCCCGCCGAACTGTGGGAGCCGGGGGCCACGCCGCCATCATTCGACAAGCAGCCTGTTCGCGACCACCTCGACGGCCTGGACTGGGACACGCAGCCGCCGCCGCCTGTCCTGCCCGACGATGTCGTGTCGGCGACGTCGTCGAGGTACGTCGAGGCCTACGAGCGCATCACCGGCAGGTCGTTCGCCGACTGGCCCGGCGTGGACGCCTGACCGGAGGAGTTTCCCATCATGAGGTTCGATGTGCTGGTGGACGTGCGACTACGTGGTGGCATCGCCGACCCGGCGGGCGCCACGATCGAACGGGCTCTGCCCGCGCTGGGCTATGACGGGGTGAGCGGTGTGAACGTCGGCAAGACGGTCCGCTTCACCATGGAGGCAGCCGACAAGGCCGAGGCCGCAGCCCGTGCCGGGGACCTGTGTTCCGCGTTCCTGACCAACCCGGTCATCGAGGACGCCGAGGTCACCGTCCGCCCGGCGGCCGACTGATGGCTACCACCGTCGGAGTCGTCGTCTTCCCGGGGACCAACTGCGAGATGGACGCCATGGCCGCCGTCGAGGGCCTCGGCGGATCGGCCCGCCTGCTATGGCATGGTGACGACGAACTGACCGGTGTCGACGCGGTGATCGTGCCCGGCGGGTTTGCACACGGTGACTACCTGCGTCCTGGGGCCATTGCCCGGTTCTCACCGATGATGCGTGCCGTGGCCCGGTTCGCCGCCGGCGGAGGGCCGGTGGTCGGGATCTGTAACGGCTTCCAGGTGCTCACCGAGGCTGGCCTACTGCCTGGAGCCCTCCAGAAGAACCGGGGCCTGAAGTTCCTGTGCCAGCCCACGATGCTGCGAGTCGAGACCATCGACTCGGCCCTGACCGGCCGGGCCAGCATGGGCGCCGAGTTGTCGGTGCCCATCAACCATTTCGAGGGCAACTACACCTGCGACGACGAGATGCTGGCTCGCCTCCGCGACGAGGACCGGATCGTCCTGCGCTACGTCGACAACCCGAACGGGTCGGTGGACGACATTGCCGCGGTGTGCAACGAGGGACGCAACGTAGTGGGTCTCATGCCCCATCCCGAGCGGGCCTGCGATGAACTGCTGGGGAGCGCCGATGGTGCGGTCCTGATGTCGTCGCTCCTGGCTGCCGCCTGAGTACGGCGGTCGACGGAAGCCCCTACTAGGCGGAGCGTCGGATCCCGGCCGCCTTCAGGGTGGCAGCTGAGACGCCAACCTCGCGCCAGGCGGCGTATGAGATGCCCCGACGGCCTCCGTACGAGGCGGCGTGCCGGACGAAACTCTTCTCGAGGGCGGCAATGTCGACCGTGCTTGCCGCGGTCAGCGCCTCCAACGCGGCCTCAAGGTCTATGCGCTCCTGGACGAGGCCCAAACGCTTGGTGACCGAGGCGCCATCCATCTGCGCGTCGATGGCGGCCAATTGCTTCCTCACGCCATCGGGGGTGCGCTTGCGGCCCCGGCGGGGTGCGTTCTGTTCAAGGGCCTTGAGGTACTCGCGGACCCCGGCTACCTCGGCCTTTTCAGCGTCGGTCATCTTTGTACGTGCCATGGGGTTCTCTCCTCTTGGAACAATGAGAAATGCCGGGTCGGATGACAATCCACCCAAGTAATCCTTCGGAAAGCAATGGGTGATATCGCGGTTCTTTTGGAGGCTAGAACCCGTATTACTGCTGCGACAACATTGTGGATTTCGCAGAAAGATCTCCTAGCAGCACGACCATCGTCGAAGGGTCGGACGTCACCGGCGGGGAGCATCCGGTGAACGGGTGGTGACGAGTACGGTGCCCGACGTGAGCGAGCCCTCCTCCGATTCCCAGGGCGAGCCCCTGCACCGGGCCCTCGGCCTCACCGACGACGAGGCCGAGAAGATCAACGAGATCCTGGATCGGGAGGCCAACGGCCTCGAGCTCGCCATGTACTCCGTCATGTGGTCAGAGCACTGTTCCTATAAGAGCAGTCGCATCCATCTCAAGCGGCTTCCCACCGAGGCCCCATGGGTGCTGGTCGGACCGGGCGAGAACGCTGGGGTGGTCGACGTGGGCGATGGCATCGCGGCGGCCATCCGCATCGAGTCGCACAACCACCCGTCAGCCATCGAGCCCTACCAGGGGGCGGCCACTGGCGTCGGAGGCATCCTCCGCGACATCTTCACCATGGGCGCTCGTCCCATCGCCCTGATGGACCCGCTCCGCTTCGGTCCCCTCGATGATCCTCGGAGCCGGTGGATCGCCGAGGGCGTGGTGGCCGGTGTGTCCGGCTACGGCAACGCGGTGGGGGTCCCCACCGTGGGTGGGGAGGTCGTGTTCGACGAGACCTACCGGGGCAACCCGCTGATCAACGTGCTGTGCCTGGGCACGCTTCCCACCGAGCGCCTCGTGCTCGGCCAGGCCTCCGGTGTGGGCAATCTCGCCGTCCTGCTCGGTTCCAGTACCGGTCGCGATGGCATCGGCGGCGTCAGCGTGCTGGCTTCGGCTGGCTTCTCCGAGGACGATGACGGCGATAAGCGGCCCAGTGTCCAGGTCGGCGATCCCTACGAGGAGAAGCGCCTCATCGAAGCCTGCCTTCAGCTTCTCGACGAGGGCCTGGTGGTGGGTATCCAGGATCTCGGCGGCGCCGGACTCACCTGCGCCACTAGCGAGACCGCTTCCCGAGGCGGCGTGGGCATGGACGTGGACGTCTCGTCGGTACCCCGCCGGGAGCCCGGCATGGAGGCCCACGAGGTGATGACCAGCGAGTCGCAGGAGCGGATGCTGGCCATTGTCGAGCCCGACGGCCTGGAGCGGGTTTTGGCCATCTGTGAGCGCTGGGAGGTGGCGGCCACCGTCATCGGCCGGGTTACCGACGGGGGCTCACTGCGCATTCTCGACGGCTTTGACGGCGAGTTACTGGCCGAGGTGCCCGCCTCCTCGCTCCACGAGGACGCCCCCCTCTACGATCGTCCCCGATCGGTCCCAGACGATCCGGCTGGTCCGGCCGCCGATGACCTGGCGGAGCCCACAGACCCGGGTGGCGACCTGATGGACCTTCTGGCCGACCCGGCGTGGGTGTACCGCCAGTACGACCACCAGTTGTTCCTGAATACCGTGGTCGGTCCGGGCGAGGACGCCACCGTGCTGAAACTTCGTCATCCGTCCACGGGTGACGAGACCGGCCGGGGTCTGGCCATGAGCACCGACGGCAACCACCGGTGGTGCGCCGTGGACCCGCGGGCCGGTACGGCTCTGGTGGTCGCCGAATCGGTCCTGAACCTGGCCTGCGTGGGCGCCCGTCCCCTGGCCGTCGTCAACTGCCTCAACTTCGGGAATCCCGAGCACCCCGAGGTTATGTGGCAGTTCTCGGAAGCCGTGGACGGCATGGGCGAGGCCTGCCGGGCTTTCGAGGTTCCGGTCATCGGCGGCAACGTGAGCCTCTACAACGAGTCGGCGGGCACTGACATCGACCCGACCCCGGTCATCGGCCTGCTCGGCATGGTCGACGACCTACGTCGCCGGCCCCCCGGAGTGACGCTCGTCGAAGGCCATCGCCTCGTTCTCCTCGGCCCCGGCGACACGTCGCTGGCCGGATCGCTTTGGGCCGCTGTCCACGGCGCCACCGCGGGTGTTCTCGCCCCGCTGGACACGGAGATGCACCTGCGGGTGGCCGGCCTGGTTCGCAGCCTGGTGGTTGATGGCGTAGTGGACGGCGTCCACGACGTCTCGGCCGGAGGCCTCGGCGTGACCGTGGCCGAGATGGTGGCCGCCTCGGGCGTGGGTGCCCACCTGGCCCGCGTCGCCGATCACCGTGCCCTGTTCGGCGAGGGGCCCAGCCGGGTCGTCGTCGCCGTCGACCCCGAACGCCTCACAGAGGTGCTGGCCGCCGCCGAGGCCGTCGAGGTGTCGACCTCGAGGATCGGTCTGGCAACCGGCGACCGGCTGGTGGTCAAGGACCTTCTCGACGTGTCCGTGGAAGACCTGCGGGCGGCCCACCACGGCAAGCTGCCTGCCGCTCTCGGCTCGGGGACCACGAACCGATGACCGATTGGGTCGTCGAACGGGGGCAGGCCCGGACGGCCGGTGTGGACGACGACACACCCCGTGAGGCCTGCGGCGTCTTCGGGGTGTACGCGCCGGGCCAGCCGGTGGCCCATCTGACCTACCTCGGGCTCTACGCCCTCCAGCACCGTGGACAGGAGTCGGCCGGGATGGCGGTCAGCGACGGCTCGGTCCTCACTGTGGTCAAGGACATGGGACTGGTGTCCAACGCCTTCGACGACCGGACCCTTGCCGCCCTCACCGGCGACCTGGCCATCGGCCAGACCCGGTACTCCACCACAGGGTCCAGCACGTGGCGCAACGCCCAGCCGGTGTACCGGGGGGTCGACCACGTGGAGTTCGCCCTCGGTCACAACGGCAACCTCGTCAACACCGAGGAGCTGGCCGCCGAGGCCGGGATGCTCCCCGGCACGGTGGCCTCAGACACCGACCTGATGGCCGAGCTGCTGGTCGACGAGCTGGCCGCCCACCCGGGCCTCGACCAGGCCGAGGCCATGGATGCTGCCCTGGCCGCCGTCCTGCCCCGACTCCATGGGGCCTTCTCACTGGTCATTGCCGACCACGAGCGGGTCATCGGGGTCCGCGACCCGAATGGCTTTCGGCCGCTGTGCCTCGGCCGCCTCGACGGCGGGTGGGTGCTGGCGTCTGAGTCCCCTGCGCTGGACGTGATCGGAGCCCACATGGTCCGCGAACTGGACCCCGGCGAGGTGGTGGTCATCGACGGCTCGGGATGGCGGTCGATGCGCCCATTCGCAGATGACGACGTCGACCCCCGCCTCTGCCTGTTCGAGTTCGTCTACTTCGCCCGCCCGGACAGCGTCCTTTACGGCCAGAGCGTCCACCACGCCCGGGTCCGGATGGGCGAGATGCTGGCCGAGCAGGCCCCGGTGGAGGCCGACCTCGTGATGGGTGTCCCCGAGTCGGGAATCCCGGCCGCAGAGGGCTACGCCCGGGGCAGCGGCATCCCCTACGGACAGGGCCTGGTCAAGAATCGGTATATCGGTCGGACCTTCATCGCCCCCACCCAGGCGCTCCGTTCGGCGGCCGTCCGGATGAAACTCAACCCGTTGCGGGACAACATCGAGGGCCAGCGCCTGGTGGTGGTCGACGACTCGATCGTGCGGGGCACCACTACCCGCGCCATGGTCCGGATGCTGCGCGACGCCGGTGCGGCTGAGGTCCACATGCGGGTGTCGTCGCCGCCCTACCGATGGCCGTGCTTCTATGGGATGGACACCGGGACCCGCGGCGAGTTGTTGGCCGCCAACCTGACGGTGGACGAGATCCGCGAGTACCTCGAGGTGGACAGCCTCAGTTACCTGACGCTGGACAACCTCCTGGCTTCGACCGGCGCGGTGGGCGCCGGATTCTGCGACGCCTGCCTGACCGGTACCTACCCGATAGAGATCCCGGCCAACCTGTCCAAGGCCGTGCTCGAAGGTGGGGGAGGATCGGCTCCCGAGCGCACCATGCCGCTATGGGCCGGCGAGGCCGAGGAGGAGTTGCCCACCGAGGCAGCCCAGCGCCTCTTTGGCCGCGCCCCGGGCGACGGGGTGACGCCGGTTGAGGATCCCGGCTGATGAGCGGGGCGACGGGCGGGGAGAGCTACCGGGGCGCTGGGGTCGATATCGACGCCGGAGAGGAGGCCGTGCGGCGGATCGGGCCCCTGGTGAGGGCTACCTACCGCCCCGAGGTGGTGGGCGACATCGGCGGCTTCGGCGGCCTGTTCGATTTGGGGCAGTCCGGCTACCGCGACCCGCTGTTGGTCTCGGCCACTGACGGAGTAGGGACCAAGGCGGAGGTCGCTCGCCAGACCGGCCGGCTGGACACCATTGGCCTCGACCTGGTGGCCATGTGCGTGGACGACCTGGTGTGTGCGGGGGCTGCGCCCCTGTTCTTCCTCGACTACCTGGCCGTGGGAAGTCTTGATCCCGACGCCGTGGAGGCCCTGGTGTCGGGCCTCGCCGACGGTTGCCGGGAAGCCGGCTGCGCGCTGATCGGCGGGGAGATGGCCGAGCATCCGGGAGTCATGGCCGTTGACCAGTTCGACCTGGTGGGCTTCGCAGTGGGGGCAGTGGAGCGCGACTCCGTGTTGGACGGAACAGCGGCCGTCGCCGGTGACGTGCTGGTCGGCCTTGACTCACCGAACCTCCGTTCCAACGGCTTCTCTCTGGCCCGTCGCCTCGTCTTCGACGTGGCCGGTCGCGACCTGAACGACCCGGCATGGGACGGGGCCGGGACCACCCTGACAGACGAACTGCTGGCACCCAGCGTGATCTACGCTCCGGCCGTGGTGGCCGCCTTGGCTACCCACGAGGTGCATGCAGTGGCCCATGTGACCGGCGGGGGCCTGCCTGGGAACCTGCCCCGGGTACTGGGCGACGATGTGGACGCCGTGGTCGATCGGTCGGCGTGGGAGGTGCCGAGGATCTTCCGGGAACTGCAAGCCATGGGCGACTTGGACGATGCCGAGATGGCCCGGGTGTTCAACCTCGGTATCGGGATGGTGTTGGTCGTGCCGATCGTCGAGGTCGACGCGGTGGTGGCCACCCTGTCCGACCATGACCGTCCCGCCCGGGTGGTCGGCGAACTGGTGGTCGGAAACGGCCAGGTCCACCTGGAAGGGGAGACGAGATGAACGACCGCACCGCCCTGATCGCCCACCTGATGGAGTACTCCATCAGGACTGGAGACTTCACCCTCAAGTCGGGGCGTAAGAGCAGCTGGTTCTGTGATGCCAAGCAGACTGCATGTCGAGCCGACGGGATCCTGCTGGTGGCTGAGGCAGCGCTGGCCGAGATCGACGCGCTGGAGGAGGAGTCGGGTCCCATCACCGCCATCGGAGGCCTGACCGCGGGTGCCGATCCAGTGGCCTTCGGCATCGCTGCGGTGGCCGCCACCCGGGGTCGGGACCTGCGGTCGTTCAGCATCCGCAAGGAGTCCAAGGACCACGGGGTGCAAGGTCGCCTGGCCGGTGCCCTGAGAGCGGGTGACCGGGTGGTCGTTTGCGAGGACACGGTGACTCGGGGGACCTCGCCGTTGGAGGCCGCGTCGGTGGTCCGGGAACTGGGTGCCGAGCCGGTGGCCATCCTGCCCATCGTGGACCGCGGGGGGACTTGCGGCGCTGCGGCAGCCGAGGCCGGCCTGGCATTTCGTCCGTTGGTGACAGCGCTCGATCTGGGCTTCCCCTACGAAGGACCCTGATCAGACCAGAGATCCCTGATCCGCGGTCTGGTTCGGAGGTCCGCTCCGCGAGTGGGCCCGATCCGGACGTCACGTTTCCCGACCTAGTTCCGATGGTCCGGGCCCCGGGTGCCACTTCTAGGCTCGCACGATGCCCTACCTCCCCACGGCGGCCTATTCCATCCAACTCCAGGTGGCCCTGGACAACGTGCCGAACACCCTCGGTCGCTTGGCCACGGCCATCGGCGAGGCCGGGGCCAACATCATGTCGATGGGAGGCTTCGACGTCCGCGGCGACCTGCTGGTCAACGACGTAGTGGTCAATTGCCGGGACGAGGAGCACGCGGCGGCCGTCGTCACCGCTGTCGAGGGCCAGGACGGGGTGGAGATCCTCCACTGGCACGACCGCACCTTCGACATGCATGAGGGCGGCAAGATCGAGGTCGTCTCGCTGGCCGAGGTGAACGACCGGCATGACCTGTCGATGGCGTACACGCCGGGCGTGGCGCGGGTCTGCATGGCCATCCATGACGAACCGGCTCGCGCCCACGACCTCACCATCAAGAAGAACACGGTTGCCGTGGTCACCGACGGCACGGCGGTGCTGGGTCTGGGCGACATCGGGCCCGAGGCGGCCATGCCTGTCATGGAGGGCAAGGCCCTCCTATTCAAGGAGTTCGCCGGCGTCGACGCCTTCCCGGTCTGCCTCGACGTCACTGACCCGCAGGAGATCATTGACACTGTCATCCGGATCTCTCCTACGTTCGGCGGCATCAACCTGGAGGACATCGCCGCTCCGGCCGCCTTCCACGTGGAGCGAGCCCTGCGCGAGGCGCTCGACATCCCGGTCTTCCACGACGACCAGCACGGCACCGCCGTGGTGACCCTGGCAGCCCTGTGGAACGCCTGTCGCCTGACTGGGCGTGACCTTGCCGACCTATCGGTGGTGGTGGCCGGCATGGGCGCTGCCGGGGTGGCCGTGGGAAGGATCCTGCTGGACGCCGGCGTGGGCGAGATCGTCGGAGTGGACCGGCAGGGCGCCGTCTACGAGGGGCGCGACGGGCTCAACTTCGCCAAGACTTGGTTCGCTGAACACACCAACCGTGAGCGGAAGATGGGCACCCTGCAGGAGGTATTGGCCGGCACCGACGTCTTTGTCGGCCTGAGCGGGCCAGGCCTGATTGACGCCGCCGACCTGCGGACCATGAACCCCGATCCCATCGTTTTCGCGATGGCCAACCCAGATCCGGAGATCCGTCCAGAGGACGCTGACGGCCTGGCCGCCGTGATGGCCACCGGCCGGAGCGACTACCCGAACCAGATCAACAACGTGCTGGCCTTCCCGGGCATCTTCCGGGGTGCCTTGGACGCCGGGGCCACCGACGTCACTGAGAACATGAAGCTGGCCGCGGCTCGGGCTATCGCCGACTCGGTGTCGGAGGTCGACCTCTGCCCGACGCTCGTCGTGCCATCGGTGTTCGACAAGACGGTGCCGTATCGCGTTGCCGAGGCCGTTGCCGCAGCGGCTGTCGCCGACGGCGTTTGTCGTTAACCGGGCGTCGGCCGGTAGCCGCCCTTGACACTCCGGGCCGTCACCTTCGACCTCTGGAACACGTTGCTGACCAGCGTCCCCGGCGCGGTCGAGGTACGCAGCAACTTCTGGCGCGAGGTGATCGTCGAGCGGGGGATCGATGTCGACGACGATCTGCTGGCCGGGGCCCTGGGGATTCTGCCCACCCGCTTCGACGAGGAGTGGCGGGCCGGCCGCCAGTACGGGCCTTCTGAGGCTCTGGCCGACTGCTTTGCCGCCTTCGGCGACCGGGTGGATTACGACGACCGGGCGGCGCTGGCCGAAGCCTTCGATCAGGCCTCCTACCACTTGGAGGTCGAGCCGGTGGACGGTGCCGCGGAGGCCGTCCACGTCCTCGCCGCCGCCGGCTTGGCCATCGGGATCGTGTCGGACACCACGCTGGCCACCGGCCGGCACCTCCGTCACCACCTAGACCGTCACGGGATTCTGGATGGCATCGACTTTGCGGCGTTCTCAGACGAGGTGGGGGCCTACAAGCCTGATCCATCCATGTTCCGGGCCGCGCTGGACGGACTGGGGATCGACGACCCGTCTTCGGTGGTCCACGTCGGCGATCTCCGCAGGACCGACGTGGCCGGCGCCCGGTCCATGGGCCTGGGCACGGTGCGGTTCCGGGGTGCCGTCGACGATCCCGAGGCGGGCGACGAGGCCGACCACGTGGTGGACCGACTGAGTGATCTCCCCGTCCTCCTGGAAGCGTGGTCCTGAACGGAGGAGGCTGACGGAACGGTCGGCTGTCGGTCAGTCGAACACGATGACCGATCGGAGGGTCGCACCGGCCTTCAACTCGGCGTAGCCGTCGTTGACTTCGTCGAGGGTGATGTGGGCCGACACCAGGCGGTCGAGTTCCAGTCGCCCCTCGAGGTAGTGACGGGCGAGACGCGGCATGTCCACCTTGAAGTGGCTGTTACCCATGAATAGGCCGCGCAAGCTCTTGGCTTGCAGCACCATCATGGCCCCGGACACGGTCATGGCACTGTCGACGGGTGGGACGCCTACTAGGTAGGCGGTGCGACCCGGGGCCACCATGGCCAACGCCTGTTCGGCGGTGGCGGTCAGTCCGATGGCCTCGAAGGCGGCATCGAGGCCACCGGTCATGGCCAGGACAGCCTCCACCGGGTCGGCCTGGGAGGCGTCGACGACGTCGGTGGCCCCGAAACCTCGGGCAGCCTCGAGTTTGTCGGCGTTGAGGTCGACGGCGATGATCCGTCCGGCACCGGCCAGTCGACAACCTTGGACGATGTTGAGGCCGATGCCGCCGCAGCCGATCACAGCCACCGTCTCGCCGGCGGCGATGCGGGCCCCGTTGACGGCGGAGCCGACACCGGTCAGCACTGCGCAACCAATGAGGGCAGCCACGTCGAACGGCACGTCAGGGTCCACCCCTACAACACCGTTCTCGTGGACCAGCATCTGTTCAGCGAAGGCGCCGAGGCCGGTCATGGGCAGGACAGGCCGTCCTCCCAGCGACAGGGTGGGATCCTCGTCTGCGCCGCGGACCAGGCCGTGGCGGTTCGGGCAGACATAGATCCTTCCGGCGTGGCACTCGGTGCAGGTGCCGCAGAACTGGGTCAGGCAGGTAATCACGTGGTCGCCGGGGGCAAAGGCGGTGACGTCGGGACCGACCGCCTCGACGATGCCCGAGGCCTCGTGGCCGAGGACCGCAGGGAGAGATGGAAGCGGGAGAAGTCCTTCGATGACGTGGAGGTCGCTGTGGCACAGGCCTGATGCCTTCGTCCGGATCAGGACCTCGCGGCCGACCGGTCGTGCGATGTCCAGGTCCTCGATGACAAGGTCGCCGGGTGCTTGGTGGAGGACAGCGGCGCGCAAGGGGTCTCCTGACGGGGATGGCCAATGGGGTGGGCGCGCAGGTTAGCCGTTTGGCTAAGGCCATGTCGGACCGGGATAGGGTCGCTCGGTGACCGGAGTCGAGATCGTCGTGGTGGTGATCGCCGTGGCCACGGGCGCCCTCGTCCAGGCCACGGCCGGCATCGGGATCACCCTCGTCGCGGCGCCCTTCCTGCTGGCCGTGGACCCGGCCTTCCTCCCGCTGCCCATGATCCTCGCTGGCACTGTCGTTGGGGTCCGCAACCTTGTTGGGGAGTTCCGCGGCTTCGATGCCCGACGGTGGTGGCTCTGCCTGCTCGGGGCGCCGGTCGGCCTGATCGCCGGTGAACTCTCCGTTGCCAGCCTCTCCGAGCGAGGCCTGCGCCTCTCCGTAGGGGTGCTCGTTCTGGCGTCCGTCGGGGCGCTGCTGTCCGGATGGCAACCACCGAGGGCCGGGTGGACGCCGGTCCTAACCGGGTGCATGGTTGCGTTCGGAGTCCGGGTGGCGGCCCTGCCCGGACCCCCCTACGCGATCCTCCACCACGACGATCCTCCGCACGTCTTTCGACCGAACCTGGCCTCATTCGTTCTGGTCATGTCGATCGTGGTGACGGTTCGCCTCGCGGTTGCCGGAGAGATCACCGCCCGCGACCTGGGCCTCAGCATCCTGGTGATGGCTTCGGCCGTTATCGGTCTCGCCCTGTCGCCGGTAGCCCGACGTCTCGTCGACAAGTCGTTGTTCCGTCCGTTGGTGCTCACCCTGTGTGGACTGGGGGGTCTGGCCACGGTCATCGGGGCGGTGGGGTGATGGCTGTGGGAGCCCGAATCTGCGAGCAGTTGGCAGCCGAGCGCCCAATCTTCGGCTTCGGGGTGAAGCCCGAGGTGGCCATTGCCGCTTCTCAGGCCGGCGGGGTGGGGATCTGGGGCTGTACCCGGAATACCCCGGAGGAGATCGAGGAGGGCGTAAGCCGGATGAAGGCTGCCCTGGGGGACCTTCCGTGGGGTGTGGACCTCGTCATCCCAGCCGGAATGCCGGAGCGCAACGACCGGGCGGCCATCGAGGCGCAGCTGCCTCAGGGTCACGTGGCCTTCGTGGACGAGATGCGCGAACGCTACGGAGTCCCCGACGATGGCTTGCCCGGCCTGCGGTCCCGCTTCGTCCGCAGCGAGGAGACGGCTCGCGACCAGTTGGCAGTCGTCATGGACCACCGGATCCCGTTGCTGGCACTCGGGGTGGGTTCGCCGACGTGGGCCGTAGAGCAGGCCCACGAGCAGGGCTCGTCCATTGTGAGTCTCGTGGGCCGACCGGCGCATGCCGAGACGGCTATCCGGGCAGGTGCCGACATCCTCGTGGCCCAGGGCACCGATTCGGGGGGCCACACCGGCCCCATCGGCACTTTCACCCTGGTTCCGCTCGTCGTCGAGGCGGCTGAGGGACGGCCGGTCCTGGCCGCCGGAGGAGTGGCCACCGGCCGACACGTCGCCGCGGCGATGGCCCTCGGGGCTGACGGGGTGTGGATCGGGACGGCCCTGCTGGCTTCGGTGGAGAACGATCCGTCGCCCGTCCTGCTCGACAAGTTGCTGGCTGCCGGGGTCACCGATGCGGTAGTGAGCCGGTCGGTGAGCGGCAAGACCTTCCGCATGCTGCGCTCCGCGTGGAGCGACGAATGGTCGGCCGAGGACGCACCGGACCCGCTGAGGATGCCCCACCAGGACATCCTCATTGGAGACCTCCTGGGCCAGGTCCAGCGCCATCAGGTAGCGCCGTTGGTCCACGAGGGCGCCGGACAGGGCGTGGCCCACCTGCGGTCCCAAGAGACGGTGGCCGCCATCATCGGCCGGCTGGCCTCCGAGGCCGCAGAGGTGGCTGAGGAAATGGTCCATACCAGGGGAGGAGAACGGTGAGTGACGACACGGTTTTGTCGGAGGTGGCCGACGGCGTAGCCACCATCGTCCTGAACAGACCCGAACGAAAGAACGCGATCACCGGTCCACTGGCGGACGGCCTTGCAGCGGCGTTCCAGGAGGTGTCGGTTCGCGACGACGTGGCAGTGGTTCTCCTCCACGGTGCCGACGGCGGGTTCTGCTCCGGGCTGGACCTTCTGGAATACAACGCCGATCCACCTCCGGACTGGATCGGCACGGCCCAGCAGTCGTTAGTCGCCGCCCATCGGGCCATCGCCGACTGCCCGGTTCCGGTAGTGGGAGCGCTTGAGCGGTTCGCCGTCAACGGTGGGGCCGCTCTGGCCCTGGCATGCGATCTGCTTGTCGTCGGCGACGGCGCCTTCCTCGTGGTCGGAGAGGTCCGACAGGGCATGCCAGCTGCCATGAACTTGGCCTGGTTGCTCGAACGGCACGCTCCGGCGGTTGCCGCCCAACTGGTCCTGACCGGACGGCGGTTCACTGGGACCGACCTCCACCGACTGGGCGTGGCCCTAGACGTTGTGCCAGATGGAGAGGTACTCGACGCCTGCCGGTCGCTGGCTCTCGAGGTCGCTGGGTTCCCTTCGGGTTCGACCCGGAGAATGAAGGAGCACCTGGCCCGGATGGCCGCGCCGGCGGCTAGGGCCGGTCGCATCGACAGGGGGGCTGACCTGCTTGCCGAAGTCGGCCGCCTCCGACCGCGGAGAGCCTGATGCCCGATCAGGAGGTGGCCCCGGTTTCTTCGAGGACGGCACTGCTAGACGCGGCGGTGCACCTCATGTCGGAGCGTCCGCCGTCGACGGTCACCGGCCGGGAGGTCGCCGAGGAGGCCGGCGTCAACTACGGGCTCGTCCACTACTACTTCGACTCGGCGGGGGATCTGCTCCGCGAGGCCCAACGCCACCACGGCGAGCGGCTGATCGCGGACCTAATGGACGGTGGGACCCGACCGGTGCCGATGGGACGCGCAGTGTCCGACCGGGAGGTCTTCGGCTTTGCGGCCCACGTCGCTCTAGAGGGAGCTCACGATGGGGATGGACGCCGGCCGGTTATGGACGCCATGAAACGGCTGGCCGCCGAGGCCGACCCAGAAGGAGATCCCGTGCACCACCAGGCAACGGTGGTGGCCATTGTCCTTCTCCAGTTGGGCTGGCCTGTATTCGTTGAGCACAACGCCCGGAGCGTCGGCCTGGACCTCGAGAAGAACGGTGCGGCCATCCGGGAGCGCTACTTCGAGGTGGTGCGGTCGCTTTACCGTTCGATTGGCGTGGAGATCGACGAATGATCGAGGGTGGGCCACGCCCGCGGGGCTCCGCCGAGGTCCGGGAGGCTCTAGTTGCTGCCGCAGCGCGACTCCTCGGCGGGTCGGCGCCGGAACGAATCTCGGGACGACGTCTGGCCGAGGAGGCCGGCGTCAACTACGGCCTCGTCCACCACTACTTCGGAGGCAAGAACGCTGTTCTCCGCGAGGGGTTTCGCCGTCTGGCGGACGACTACGCAGCCGAGTCCGGCCTGGCGACCGCTTCACACGTTGCTCCGTTCTCGCTGCGCAACCGCCCCGACTTCGTCCGGGCTTTGGCATACGCATCATTGTCAGGCGAGGCCGATGACGCTCACGTCGACCACCCGACTCTCGACGCGGCACTGGACAGGGCGTTGGCCGCTCGTCCCGCCGACGATCCGACCGAGGTCCGGATTGACGTTGGTCTAGCCACCGTCTTCCACCTGGCACGGTGCCTGTTCGCCCCGACGGTAGATCCGTGGACTGGGAACGGTCAGGAGGACCTCTCGTCGGCGGTAGAGGAGCGCCTCGTGCTGGTGCTGCGTTCCCTCACCCTCGGGCTCGATCCCGGGAGAGCGGTGAGGGGCGAACGGGAGTCGGTCAGGCGTTCCTCGGCACCTGATTGAACGGGAGGTCCCGGTCGGTGGCTGGTTCGCGGGGTAGCCCGAGGACCCGTTCGCCCAGAGTGTTCTTCTGGACCTCGTCGGTGCCGCCGCCCAGCGACAGGGCCCGCGAATCGCAGAACCCGTAGGCCCAATGGTCGGGTGTGGGTTCGCTACGGGCCGAGGGTTCGGTGGTCCCCATCCGGTCGCCAATCCACGCCGCACCGCCAGGGAAGGCCAGCCGAGCGGTGACTTCGGCGGCATCCCGTCCCTGGCGGGTCCGCCAGAGCTTCCCGATCGACGGGTGCATATCCGGTCGCGCGTTTAGCCAGGAGATGATCCTTCGCCCCGAGTGGAGGCGGGCCAGGTCCTGCCGGACCAGTGGGTCGCTGGTCCGGCCGCGTGCCCGGGCCAGGTCGACGAGGCGGTCGGTCCCGACCGGCTGCCGGCCACCCCCCTTGCCGATCGATGACCGCTCGTGGGCTAGCAGGGCCACGGCCATCCTCCACCCGTCCCCCTGCCGGCCGACCACCCAGTCGGCGGGGATGCGGGCCCCGTCCATGAAGACCTCGTTGAAGTGGGCCACGCCGGTCATCTGGTGGAGGGGACGGACCTCCACGCCGGGCTGGTCCATGGGTAGGACCAGCATCGTCAACCCGGCGTGCTTGGGGACGTTCCAGTCAGTCCGAGCCAGGAGGATGCCGAGGTCAGCCTCGTCGGCTCCCGAGGTCCAGACCTTCTGTCCGGTGGCCACCCACTCTTCGCCGTCCAGCTCGGCACGGGTGGTGAGCCCGGCGAGATCGGAGCCGGCTCCGGGTTCGGAGTAGAGCTGGCACCAGACCTCTTCGCCCCGCAACCCCGGTCGAAGGAAGCGTCGGCGCAGTTCCGGGCTCCCGTGGTCGCGGAGGGTGGGCAGGCACATGTCGATGCCGATGCCAAACCCGGCAGCAGGGTTGCCGAGCCCTGCGGCGACGATTTCCTCCCGGAAGGCCCGGACGTGATCGTGGTCGAGGTTGCGGCCGCCGTCCTCTGCCGGGTAGTCGAGGGCGCCCAGGCCGGCGTCGTAACGGGCGGCGAGGTATCGGCGGCCCCGTTCCGACGGCCCGTCGACGCCTGCGAGTATCGAGGGCAAGGTCGCGGTGAAGGCCCGGACCTCGGCCCGGAATTTCTGGAGACCAGGGTCCAACGCACTGTCGGAGGTCGTCCGGGCACCCACGTGGACGGACGTTAGCCAGATGGCTAACGTCCGTCCCAGCCGGCCATTGCCCGAGCCCGCCGGCTCCAGCCCTGCCTGCCCTCGGTGGAGGACCGCCATGACCGCCATTCCTCGACCTACTCAGCCATACGGGGGCACTATCGGGAGGCTCACCGAGGACTGCGACCCGGTACCTCTAGCCCTGGAGGGTGCCCCGGACGGAGCGCCCAACGTGGTGGTGGTCCTCCTCGACGACGTGGGCTTCGGTGCATTCTCCAGTTTCGGCGGACCGGTCGACGCTCCGGGCCTCGAGAGGGTGGCCGCCGACGGGCTGCGCTTCAACCGGTTCCACACCACTGCCATCTGTGCGCCGACCCGGGCCACGCTGCTGACCGGTCGAAACCACCACACCGTGCATATGGGCCGGATCACCGAGGCGGCCAACTCCTTTCCGGCCTACGACTCGGTCATCCCGCGCGAGGCGGCTACCGTCGCCGAGGTCCTCCGTCAGAACGGCTATGCCACCGGTATGTTCGGCAAGGGACACCTCACCCCGACCTGGGAGATGGGTCCGGCCGGTCCGTTCGACCGGTGGCCCACCGGGCTTGGCTTCGACCGTTTCTACGGCTTCCCGGGGGCCGAGACCTCCCAGTTCGAACCCGACCTCTACGACCAGACCACGCCGATCGCCCCCTACGAGGGGCGTGACGACTACCACCTCACCGAGGACCTGGCCGACAAGGCCGTCGAGTGGATCCAGCGGGTTCGGGCCCACCGGCCCGACAAGCCCTGGTTCTGCTACTTCGCGCCGGGGGCCGTCCACACTCCGCTGCAAGTCCCCGACGCCTGGCTCGACCGGTACCGCGGCGCTTTCGACGAGGGCTGGGACGACCTGCGGCAGTCCATCTTCGAACGGCAACTGGCCCTAGGCGTCATCCCGCCGGGGACTGCCAACACCGGACGGCCTGATGTCATCCCGTCGTGGGACGATTACCCCGACCGTTACAGGCCGGTAGCCCGCCGACTCATGGAGGTGTATGCCGCCTTCCTGGCCCACACTGATGCCCAGGTGGCCCGCCTCATCGACGCCATCGACGCGATGGGCGAGTGGGAGGACACCCTCTTCGTCTACGTGACTGGCGACAACGGCGCTTCGGCCGAGGGACGCATCCACGGCACCTGGTCGTTGCCGGCCCTGCAGAACGGGGTGGAGGAGGATCCTGAGTTCCTGCTCGAGCATCTCGACGACTTCGGCACCGAACGCAGCGAGTGCCACTACAACGTCGGCTGGGCGTGGGCGTTGGACGCTCCTTTCCAATGGATGAAGCAGGTGGCGTCCCATTTCGGGGGCACTCGCAACGGACTGGCCGTCTCGTGGCCGCGCCGCATCACCGACGCCGGTGCTCTGCGGGACCAGTTCCACCACGTGGTGGATATCGCTCCGACCATCCTCGCCGCTGCCGGCGTGGCCATGCCGACCCACGTGGACGGCATCGAGCAGATGCCGGTGGAGGGGATGTCGATGTTGGGCGCCTTCGACGCCCCCGACGTGGAAGGCCGTCGCACCCAGTACTTCGAGATGATGGGCAACCGGGGCATCTACCACGAGGGCTTCATGGCCTCCTGTTTCCACGGCCGGTTGCCGTGGGTGCGCTTCGGCTCAGCCCCTTTCGACGGCCCCCAAGAGCGCTGGGAGCTCTACGACCTCCGGAACGACTTCTCCCAGGGTCACGACCTGGCCGACGAACAGCCTGAGCAGTTGGCTGAGATGCAGGAGCTGTTCGACGCCGAGTGCCGACGCAACGGGGTGTACCCGCTGCGCGATTCGGGGATCAACCGCGACCCTGCAGCCCGGGCCCCGTCGGTGCCGGCTGCGGTGACCCGCATGACCTACACCACTGCCCACGTTCGGATGCCGGAGCGAACCGTGCTCAACACCAAGAACCGGTCGTACCGGATCTCCTGCGACCTCGAGGTCCACGCGGGTGAGGTGAACCCCGAGGGCGTAGTCGTCTGCCAGGGTGGCAGCTTCAACGGCTGGACGATCTACCTCGACGACGGCCGGCCGACGTGGCACTACAACCTGTATGGCCACGAGCGGACCTCGCTGGCCGCTGCCGATCCGCTGGCTCCGGGCCGTCACCTCGTGGAGTTGCTGTTCGACTCGGACGGCGGGTTCGCCGCCGGGGGTCATGGCACCCTGGCTGTCGACGGGACGGTGGTCGGGCAGGCCCGGCTCGAGCGGACGGTGCCGGTCGCCTACTCGATGGGCGGCGAGACGTTCGACGTCGGAGTCGACACCGGGTCGCCGGTGGGCCCTTACCCCAACGGCTTCGCCTGCACGGCGACGATCCACGGCGTCACCGTCGAGGTGCTGGCCGAGGTCGACGCTGAGACCCGGGCCGCGGTGGCCTCTGGGATGCTCCACGCCGAGTCAGTGGCGCAATAGTCCCCGGTTTCGGAGCGGTGACCGCTCCGAAACGAGTCCGCCCTGCTAGCCGAAGGTGACGGGGATGATGCGGGGTCCGCGGACCTGGCCGCCGGCCCACGTCACGGCGTCCGGGTCCGACAACGTGAATTCGGGGATGCGCTCGAACCACGTCTTGAGTGCCACTTCCATCTCCATGCGAGCCAGATTCGAACCTGCGCAGCGGTGGATGCCGATGCCGAAGGCCACGTGGCGGTTCTTCTGACGGTCCAATTGGACCTCGTGGGCGTCATCGAAGTGGTCCGGGTCGTGGTTGGCGCCGGGAAAGTTCATCAGGATCTTGTCGCCCTTCTTGAACGTCACCCCGCCGTACTCGACGTCCTCCGAGGCGTTGCGGGCCATTGTCACCGGGGCGTAGAAGCGCAGCAGCTCCTCGACGGCGGTATCCCACAGGTCCGGTTCAGCCACCATGCGCCTGCGGTCGTCCTCGTTGCCGGCGAAATGCCATAGCGCCGAACCGATCGACGACCAGGTGGTGTCGATGCCGGCGACCAGTTGCAGGTTGCACATGCCGATGACCACCTCGTCAGGCAACAACTCACCCTCGTGCTCGGTCTGGCACAGGGCGGTGATGAGGTCGTCCCTTGGGCTCACGCGTCGGTCGGCCACCTCCGCGGCGAAGAACTCCCGAATGATGTCGCGGTACTTGGCTCGCAACTCGGGCTCCTGAAGGCCGAGTTCGAGGACGCCGCGCACCCATTCGATGAAGTCGTCGACCATGCCCTCGTCCACGCCCAGCTTGCGGGCGATGACCCGGGGCGGGATCTGCTGGGCGTAGTCGACCGCCGCGTCGCACTTCCCTTTGTCTAAGAAGCCGTCGATGAGTTCGTGGCAGAGCCGCTCGGTGTACTCGCGATCCTTGGCCACCCCCTTGGGGGTGAAGTGGGGCAGCAGTGCCCGACGGGTCCAGCCCTGCTCGGGTGGGTCGGCGCTGATCGGAGACGCCGCGTTGTATCCGGTGGCGTTCTCCTTCACCAGGGCGTCTGGCATGTCGATGACGAGCGGCGCCTTGGACGACAACTCGGGCACCATCTTGGCCATGGCCTGGAGGTCGTCGTAGCGGGTAGGCAGCCACGAGCCGCCATACCGCTCTGTGTGTGCGATGGGACACCCCTGCTCGCGCAGTTCGGCCCATGCCGAGAAGGGGTCGCGGAGGTAGTCCGGGTCGAACATGTCGTAGTCAGTGGCCAGATCGGTGACGGGGCACGGCCCGGACGGAAACTCCGCGGCGTCGTCTGTGTGAGCGTCCGCCGTGTCGGTCATCTTGCTCAGTCCTCCTCGACGCTGATGGCGTACTCGGGGCAGTTGTCGACGATGAGTCGAGCTTTGTCCTCAAGGCCGTCGGGCACTGTGCCGTCCTCGAGAACGAAGGCGTTGCCCAGGTCGTCGACGTCCACCAGGTCGGAGGCCAGCGAGTAGCAGCGGCTGTGGCCCTCGCACTTGTCGGCGTCTATCACGATCCTCATATCGGTGCTGTCTCCCTCATGGGCAGTTTCGGTCAGGACGGAACCACGCGCCAACTGTCGGCAGGTTTAGCCGTTTGGCTAACCTTCCGCATCCAGAGTAGCGCGTTACCGTGCCTGTGGATAACCGGCGTTATCGAGTCTGCGCCCTGAGGAACCCCGATGCCCAGCAACCTGCTGCCCCGGACCGAGGTCGACCCCGACGGCACGGCCGTTGCCGCGGTCGGCGGGGGCCCGACCAACTCTTGGGCCGAGGTGGAGTCGCGGGCTCGACGGTTCGCTGCCGGCCTGGTCACCGAAGGCCTAGGGGTCGGCGACCGTTGGGCGCTCATGGCCCACAACCGCATTGAGTGGACCTCGATGGTCCTCGGCAATCTCCGTGCCGGGACCCTGTACGTGCCGATCAACTGGCACCTAGTCGCCGAAGAGGTGGCCTACCTCCTCGAGGATTCGTGCAGTCGCCTCCTGATCGTCGACGAGACCAGTGCCGACCTGGGGCGCGAGGCGGCGGCTGCCGTCGGCCTGAGCGAGGACCGTGTGCTGGTCCTCGGCGACCATCCGAACAGCGGCCCCTTCGAAGACTGGCTGTCCACCCACCCAGACGTCGAACCTCCGGACGACCCGGCGGGTTCGGTACGCAACTACACCTCGGGCACCACCGGCCGCCCCAAGGGGGTGCAACGATCCGACCACTCCGGCTCGGCCCACGACCTGCTCACCGGGATGTCGTCGACCTGGGGCCGCTTCTACTTTCTCCCCGACCATGGCCCCCACCTGATCGTCAGTCCGATGTACCACGCCATGCCCAGTGCCTTCCACAACGCGGCTCTCGGCTTGGGCCAGTCGGTCCTCTTCGAGGACCGGTTCGACGCTGAGCGGCTTTTGGCCACCATCGAGGAGCGGGCGGTCACGAGCGCCTGCATTGTCCCCACTCACATCGTTCGCCTCGCCAAGCGGGTCGACGAGCTGGCGGGTCGCTACGACCTCTCCTCGCTGGTCTCGGTGGTCCACGGAGGTGCGCCGTGCCCGCGGTGGGCCAAGGAACTCCTCCTCGACTGGTGGGGACCGGTCCTTGTCGAGCTCTTCGGCTCCTCGGAAGGCACCGGGCCGCTCCGCGTCACCCCAAAGGCTTGGCGGGAGCGGCCTGGAACTATCGGTGAACCGGCGTCCTTTCTCACAGTGGCCGCCTTCGACGACGACGGAAACCGTCTGTCCAACGGGGAGACCGGCGTCCTCTACTTCTTGCGTCGTGACGGCATGCCGGAGTATGTCGGCGACCCTGCTAAGACCGAGGCCAACCGCCTCCCCGGCGGCTGGTTCACCGTGGGCGACGTCGGCCACGTCGACGCCGATGGCTACGTCCACCTCTCGGATCGCAAGGTCGACATGGTGATCACCGGCGGTGCCAACGTCTACCCAGCTGAGGTGGAGGCCGTCCTCGTCGCACACACGGCGATCGCCGACTGTGCGGTCTTCGGCATTCCCGACGACGAGTGGGGCGAGCGAGTCAAGGCCGCCGTCCAGTTCGAGCCGGGTGCCTCAGCCACCGAGGACGAGTTGATCGGATGGTGCCGGGAACGCCTTGCTGGGTACAAGTGTCCAAGCTCGGTTGACGTCCACGGGGCCCTGCCACGAGAGGCCACCGGTAAGTTGAAGAAGCGCTACCTGCGCGACGCCTACTGGACGGGACGCGAACGCGCCGTCTGACGGACGTGGTTGTGACCAACAACCGGATCCCAGTCCCATCTAATGGTCGCAGGCCGCCGGGACATCCGGTGGACCTTCCGGTCAGCCCATTGGCAGGTTGATCGACTTCGACTCCACGAACTCGGCCAGCCCGTAGCGGCCCAGTTCACGTCCATTGCCCGACTTCTTGTAGCCGCCGAACGGGGCCTCGTGATTCAGGAAGGCGCCGTTCATGTCGACCTGTCCGGTGCGGAGCCGTTTGGCCACGGCCAACGCCCGATCGGTGTCGGTTCCCCATACGCCGCCCGACAGGCCATAGTCGGTGTCGTTTGCGATGGCCACCGCATCGTCCTCGTCGTCGTAGCCAATGATCGACAGCACCGGGCCGAAGATCTCCTCCCGGGCAATGGTCATGGAGTTGGAGACGTTGGCGAACACGGTGGGCTTCACGTAGTAGCCCTCCTCATAGCCCTCGGGGACGTCAGGCTTTCCAGTTCCACCGGTCACCAGGGTTGCCCCCTCGTCGATGCCCTTCTGGATGTATCCCTGCACCCGCTCCCACTGGGCCTGGGACACCAGCGGGCCTAGGCCGGTGCCGTCGGCGTCGGCGGGGCCGACCACCTGGGCGTCGGCTGCCGCTGCGGCCAACTCGGCCGCCTCGTCCATCCGGTCCGCAGGGACCAGCAGGCGTGTCAGCGCCGAGCAAGTCTGGCCAGAGTTGAGGTAGCAGGCGCCCACGGCCCTGGGGATGGCCGTCGCGAAGTCGGCGTCGTCGAGGACGATGTTGGCCGACTTGCCACCCAACTCCTGGTGGACCCGGGTGACGTTCGCTGCGGCTACTTCGGCGACGCGGGTCCCGGCCCGCGTCGAACCGGTGAACGACACCATGTCGACGTCGGGGTGTGCGGCGATGGCCTCGCCGACCACCGGTCCGACTCCCGACACCAGGTTGAACACGCCGGAGGGAAAGCCCAGTCCGTCGATCATCTCGGCCAGCACGAATGCATTTAGGGGCGCGACCTCGCTGGGCTTGAGAACCACGGTGCAGCCCACGGCCATCGCTGGGGCGATCTTGGCCATGATCTGGTGCAGTGGGTAGTTCCACGGTGTGATGCAGCCGACGACGCCCATCGGCTCGCGGGTGACCAGCGTCCGGCTGATGGTCTCCTCGAAGGCGAAGTCCCGGGCCGTGCCGGGCACACCACCAGTGGTTGCCGCCGGCATGCCGACCTGGATCATCTTGGCCATCGGCAGGGGCATGCCCATTTCCTGGGACATGAGGGTCCCGAGCTCCTCCATGCGCTCACCGAGCCCCGCGGCAAGGCCCTCGATCAGGGCGAGGCGGTCCTCCAGCGGGGTGGCCGCCCAGCCATCGAAGGCGGCTTGGGCAGCGGCCACCGCCGCATCCACGTCGGCCGGGGTGCCCTCGGGGACCGAGCCGATTACGGCTCCGGTCGACGGGTCGTGGACCTCGATGGAGCCGTCGCCGGCTGACGGCACCCAGGCGCCGCCCACGTAGATCTGGTCACGCTGCATGGTCGAACCTCCGCTCGATCGGGTGGCGGTGCGTCAGTTGCTCCGCCGGTCCGACGAGCATTGCCGGGGAAGGTCGGCATCGCCAACTGGGGCCAACGTGGGGGCGGTTGGCTGGAGGTGGTGGACGCGATCGTCGGAGTCAGGCGAGGAGCGCGGTTCGGAACGCCTCTACCCGGCGACCATCCAAGCTGAGTCCGTCGCGGACGAATACGTCGAATGAGCCCCATCGGTCTTCGATTCCGGTGAATAGGGCGTCGAGGTAGTCGGGATGGCACCACAGCAGGGCCCTTGAGGTGGCCAGCCGTGCGGCCGGGACTTCGGATTCGTCGACCTCCAGGTGCTGGGCGATGCGTCGCCGGTGGTCGACCTCGACGGCCTCGATCCAGGGGCGGCGGATGTCGTTGGAAAGCAGGTAGTCGGCCATCACGTCGTCATCGGCCACGCCGAGGAGTCGCAGGAGCACCGCCGCGACAATCCCGGTCCGGTCCTTGCCTGCCGTGCAGTGGAAGAGGGCGGGATAGCGGTCGGGATCGGTGACTGCCTGGAAGACCGGGCGGTACCGGTCGAACCGGTCGTTGGCGAAACGAAGGAAGTAGGCGGCTACCTCGTCGACGCCGTGCTGCTCGGCTACCGGGTCGAGCATGGCGTTAGCAGCCACCGCGAACTCGTTGTCGTCGGTGGACACCGAGATGGACATCACTTCGACTCCGGGCAGGTCCGGAGTGGGCCGGGCCTCCATCTCGGTGGGGCGGCGCAGGTCGATCACGGTGCGTAGGCCCAGGCCGTCGACGACGGTTAGGTTCCCGGCTCCCAGGTCGGCCAGGTGTCCGGACCGAAACAAAAGGCCGGACCTGACGCTCTGGCCATCGACGGTGGTCGGTCCTCCGAGGTCGCGCAGGTTGGCGGTCGCCACCTGCACCTTCGGATTGTGGTTCACGCCATTCCTCGGGTAGTCCGCCATCCCGACGCGGCCAGGCATCCCGAGAACAGCGAAATGCTGAACAGGAAGATGTCGGTGGCGAGGAGGACCATGCCCACCCCGGTAGTCGACACGACCAGCATGCCGACGACGAACGACCGACCAGCCAGCAAGTGCGCCCCCCGGTGCTTGCCCCCCGCGAGGGCGATTGGGACGGCCAACAGCGAAGCCACTCCGTTGCCTGCTTGGACCGGCGGCAGCAGGACCATCGCTCGACGGTAACCGGCACCCGGCCACTCCAGACCGAGGGCAGACCGAGAAAGGCCCGCCCCGATGGGCGGGCCTCCCGTGGTGGTCGGGACCGGCGTCGATCCGGTGACCTTCCGCTTTTCAGGCGGACGCTCTGCCAACTGAGCTACCCGACCGTGCACCGCCCACCCAAGGGGATGGGCGACGGTGGCGGTCCTGACGGGATTTGAACCCGCGACCTCTGGCTTGACAGGCCAGCGTGCACTCCAAACTGCACCACAGGACCGAGAAGGACCGGTCGCAACCGTCCACTTCGTCGAATCCAACTCTATGGCCAAGGAGGCGCAACCGGTGTCGGCTCCGAAGAATTTGCGGCCCGCCCCGATTTGGGAACTTCCGGTCAAACCAATTCCCCGCCTGATGCTCGGATAGCTCTGGCGTTGGAGTCGAGAATCGAGGTGATGGGGTTGCCGCACGCTGTGGCAGAACTTGGCCGCATGTTGGACAATGAGGCGATGAAGAAACTCATCTTCCTTCTTGGTGTAGTTGCGGCGGTCTCGGCCTGTGGAGGTTCCGACGCGGCTACGACGATGGTGGCGACGACGACTGCGCCGGCGACGACGACTGCGCCGGCGACGACGACTGCGCCGGCTACGA
>JAZADN010000073.1:0-20011 GCA_036123585.1 Actinomycetota bacterium
ACCTGTGGAGGCCTTCCACCAGTGAGAAGTCGTTGCCGTCGTTCAATTCTCGACGGAGCGCCTCCGGCATCACTATGGGTGGAACGTGCGAGACAACGGCCGCGCCGACGATCTCACCCATCGTCAGGATCCCCTTCAGCGATTCCCAGTGGTTCGCCCACACCACCCACCCTAATCATTTGGGACCAAATGATTCAATCCGTCTCGCTGCTTCCCAGCGGAACCCGCGCACCGGGCGTCCTGTCACAGGCATCCCCTACGTTCCGTGCATGAGTGAATTTCCTGACGATGACCCCGGTTCAGGGGGCTCCGGCTCCGGCCGACATTGCGACGCCTGCAACGAGTGGATGGAGCCCAGCGACACCCACTGCCCCTGCTGTGGTAGCGCCCGCTGAGGCGGACCGCCAGATGGGGGTGATGGCCCCCTCCTAGATGATCTCGTTGCCACGCGGCAACGAGCCATCAGGCAGTGTCTGGATATCTGGCACGGCTCCCTGATGGAGGCATGACACCGCCCGTAGGTCGCCCAACGTGCTGGAGCGTCCACCGGGAACGCATCGACGCTCAGCCCAGCACGGTGCCCGTCGTCGCCGAACCGGTCCGCAGCCGCGAGAACGCTCCCAGGTCGAGGGACCGGTCGATCCGGTCGCACCAGGTGGTGACCGGAATGGTGTCGTGGTCGTGGCCGGCCTCGCAGGCGTCGATGAGATCGTGCATCACCTGACCGATGAGGGGTGCGTTCTTGAACTGGTTGCCCGAGGTTCCGATGGCGACGTAGAAGCCGTCCAACGAGGTTCTGTCGTAGATGGGCACCCAGTCGGGGGTCACGTCGTACACCCCGGCCAGGCCGGATGGCCGGTGGGGGACGGCCAGATCGGGTAGTCGGCGGGCGAGGCGCCAAACCTGAGCCTCGAAGCAAGCCACCGTAGGTGTGGGCGTCACCTTGTCCGGGTCGTCGACCCACTCCAGCGGGTCGCAGTCGGGTTCCACGCCGCCGACCAGCAGGGTGCCGCCGGGTTGGGGGCGGGTGTAGTAGCCGAGGTCCAGGTCGGCGACCATGGCGCCACCGTCGTCGAGGCCGAACCGGGCCGGTGACTCCACCACGTGGACCTCCTGGCGCATCGGCCGGTTGGCGACCGACCCATCCTCGGGACCGACGAACACGTCGGCCAGCCGGTTCAGCCCGGCGCTCCACGGTCCGGCGGCGTTGACCACCACCGGCGCAGGCAGTGTGGACCCGTCGGCCAGATCCACCCCGGCCACCCGGCCCGCCGGGGTCCGGGGCACACCCACCACCTCGGTCCTGAGGCGGACCTCGGCCCCATGTCGCCGGGCGGCGTCCATCAGATTGGCCGCTGCCAGTCGGGGGTCGTCGATGAACCCGCCATCGGGTGTGAGCACGGCGTCGAGCCGACCGAACGGGCCGTGACCGAACTTCGGGTCGTCGGGTCGTCGGGGCGGGTGGAACCGGCCGGTGTCGAGCGCCGGGAAGCGCCGGGCCAGCTCGTCCTCGTCAACGATCTCGAAGGGCACTCCGACCGTGGACAGCAGGATGGTGGCGTCCTTTCGGGGGAAGCCGGGGGGTTCGAGGAACAGCATCGGGCACCGCACGAAGGCGGCAAGCGGACCTGTCGGATCGGTGGACGCCTCCAGGCCAAGGTGGCCCTCCCAGTCGGCCCAACGGTGTGCCGACTCCCAGGCAGCGGTCACCCCGGCCAGCGTCGAGTAGTTGAACCGCACCACGGCTGAACTGCTGCTGGTTGAGCCGCCACCCACCGCATCGCCGCGGTCGACGACGATCACCGATCGCCCAGAGCGTTGGAGATCGAGGGCGATCGAGGCCCCCATGACCCCCGCTCCGACCACCACGACATCCGGCACGATCGCCGATCGTAGGACGGGTTCTGGAACGCCCCGACCACGGACCGTCCACCGGCTCGCCGCCGAGCGTCATCCACTCCCATGGCAGGTCTTTTCCTCCCAGTGACTTCGCCATTACCATCGGGGGACCTCGTTGCCATCGGCATCGGGACCGTGTGGCGGGCTCACGAGAGGAAGAGGTGAACCAATGGTCCAGCGGGACGTCGAGGTAGGGCACGTCTTCTCTTCTGACGACGTCTGTCGGGTGGTTGGCGAAAGGGTTCGTGACGCCCGCCGTGCCCTCGGCCTGACAATGGCCCAGTTCGCCGAGGTGGCCGAGATCTCGCTGGGCATGGTCTCCAAGATCGAGCATGGTCAGACCTCACCCAGCCTGTCGACCCTGACCCGGCTCGCCCATGCTGCCCGGGTGCCGATCACGGCGTTCTTCCGGGGCCTGGACGAGGAGCACGATGTGGTGATCGTCCGGGCCAAGGAGCGGATGGAGATCCTCCACGAGGGCACCCGGCCCGGACACGTCTACGAGGACCTGGGATCGCTGCGTGGCCCGTTCCGGATCATCGAACCGATGATGGTCACCCTCGAGTCCAGCGACGAGGTCTTCCCTCTGTTCCAGCACGAGGGCGTCGAGTTCCTCCACATGCTGGAGGGTTCGATGGAATACGGCTACGGACCCAAGAACTACCGCCTGGAGGCTGGCGACACCATCCAGATCCACGGTGAGGTGGCCCACGGCCCTGTGGAGCTGACCGAGGTGCCGGTCCGGTTCATGTCGGTGAAGGTCTTCCCGGCGCCCGAGTAGGCGCGTCGAGGGAACGGTTCCGGAGAACACGACGATGGGTGTCCTGTGGCTGATCGGTGCTCACCGCAGCGGCTTCCTCTTCCTGCTCCTGGCAGCCGCCCTCGTCCTGACCGTCTGGGAGGCCCGCCAGCAGGGATTCGATCGCCGTCTCACCCTTTGGTGGGTGTCCGTGGTCGGCATGACCCACGTCCTGGGCTACCTCGCACTCCGAATCTGGGTGGCCCGTCGGGGAACCGATGGAGAAGCTGGAAGCGGGCGACCGGCATGAAGCCTCCGACCCGGTGGTCGCGTCCGGCCCAGGTGATGGTCGTCCTTGCCCTGATCCTGCTGTTCGGCTACCTCAACGGCTGCCTCGGTGACGATCAGGTGAACGTGACCGAGGCCGAGGCCATCGAGATCGCCCTTGCCCAGGTCGACTTCGAGCCGGCTGAGGTATCTACCAAGTTCGGCCGGTCGGGCTTCGGCGCCCGTCCGGTGTGGGCGGTCCTCCTCATCGTCCTCTCTACCGACCCGGACGACCCGGACGGCTTCGAGCACCGGGCGGTCGTGGAGATCGACGCCACCAACGGCGAGGTCAACGAGGTCCGCTTCGACGAGGGCAGCGACTGAGCGACCCGCCCCCGGCGCTGCGTCTCGGGAGGTGTGCCAGAAGTCATAGGATTTACTGGCGCGGATGATCCTTTACCCCTATGGTCCCCAACGACCAGTGAGGAAGCCGGTCGGCGTCCAGTGGATCCCAGGGTGGGAGGGATGCCTCAGGCCGTCTCCGGCAGCTAAGGGGGACAGAGCACATGCGTGCATTCGTACGGTCCTCGATGAGTGAGGTGAAGGTATGAGTATCGACACCGTATTTGTTGAGAACTATTACTTCGTCACCGTCGTGTTCATGTGGCTGTTGCACGTGGGCTTCATGAGTTATGAAGCCGGCGTCAGCCGTCGCAAGAACGTCATGGCGACAGCGATGAAGAACATCATGACGATCGCGGTGGTTACGCCCGCGTTCTACTACGCCGGCTGGTGGACCTACTTCTGTATGTCCGAGGGATTGATCCCGACCATCGGCGACGCCGTCCACGGTGGCGAGTGCACCTATGCGCTCCCGTGGGAGGAGTACATGGGTCCGCACCTCGGGGACAACATCACGGCCGTCTTCTGGGCTGCCTTCCTGCTGTTCTCCTGGACGACCGGTTCGATCATGTCGGGTGCCACACTCGAGAGGATCCGTATCAGCGCCTACCTGGTGCTCACGGTCGTTCTCGGTGCGTTCATCTGGATCATCGCCGCGGCATGGGGTTGGAGCTGGCACGGCTGGCTGACCATCCACTTCGGCTTCCACGACTTCGCCGCCTCCGGCGTCGTCCACGGTGTGGCCGGCATCTTCGCCCTCGGCGTGCTGCTGAACCTCGGTCCACGGATCGGCAAGTTCGACAGCGACGGCGGTGTGCGGCAGTTCCTGCCCCACAACCTCCACATGACGCTGATGGGCCTGATGATCATCTTCACGGCCTTCTACGCCTTCTACGCCGCCTGTCTGGCCGTCACCTCGGACTCCGTCCCGGGTTGGGCCAACATCTATGGCAACCCGACGACGCTCGGCGCCATCACGTTCACCATCACGGTGGCGTTCGCCGGCGGCTTCATGAGCGGCTACATCTGCTCCAAGGGCGACCCGTTCTGGACTCTGTCCGGCGGCCTGGCCGGCGTGATCGCCGTGTCCTCGGGCGCCGACGTGTACCACCCGTCGCTCACCTACCTGCTGGCCATGTTCGGCGGCGCTGCCGCGGTGTGGATCGGTACCTGGCAGGAGGAGAAGATGCGGGTCGACGACGCGGTCGGGGCGGTCGCCGTCCACGGCTGGGTCGGCTTCATCGGCGTCATGTTGATGGGCATCTTTGGCGGGGGCACCCCGACCGGAGCGCTCGGCAACGGTGACGTGGACGTCACGATCCTCGGCCAGCTGGTCGGTGTCGCGGCGCTGTTCCCGCTGGCCTTCCTGTCCGGCTACATCGTCTCTGGAATCCTCAAGAAGGCGAACCTCCTGCGGGTCCCGCCGGAGGTCGAGGTGGCCGGCCTGGACCAGGCCGAGTTCAACATGGACTTCTTCCCCGACCACGAGATGGCCGACGAGAAGATCGTCCTCGCCGACGGTTCGACGGTCCCCGCAGGTCCAGTCCTGCGCGAGGCCTACGGCCAGATCGTCCGCTGAGCTGTGCTGCAGACCATCGGAGCCATCGTCTTGATGTACGCCGTCGTGATGGCGGCCGGCATCTGGGCGACCCGGAAATCACGGGCCCTGAAGGCTGCAGCCAAGCTCGAGAACCAGAAGAACTTCTAGGAACTTCTCAGAGAGGAGAGTGATCGAGGATGGATACGTTCCCCTTCGATTCATGGGAGGAGGCCCTCGCCGACGGCGGTGCCTTCTTCACCTGGGCGGGCAGCCAGGGAATGATCAACCTGCTCACAGTGCTAGGCGTGGCTGCGTTCCTCGTCAGCATGGTGTACCTGATCCGCAACGAGAACAGTCACCTGAACGAGGCGGCGTCACGACTGGGTGACCCGGGAGGCGGCGAGGCCGCCGCACCGTCGTTCGGTGGACAGGGAGGCGAGTGAGATGGCGCGCCAGATTGAGTTCAACGAGAACCAGACTCACAAGAAGAGCTACGAGAAGGCTCTCATCGCCATCAGCATTGCCTGCATCGTCTTCGTCATCATCGCCGTGAACACGGTGGGTGGTGGCGGCGGCTGCTGCTGAGCCGACTGCTGATTCAGGCCTGAGGATCGATGACGGCGGTCCGGCGTCTCCGCTTGGCGGAGGCGCTGGCCGCCGTCACCGTCCTCGCCATGCTCCTGGGTTGGGCTGACGAGCCCGAGGCCGTGCGCGGCGTCCAGGACTCCGAGGGCCAGTTGGTCCTCTTGACGTCCGTGGTGGCCATCGTGTTGGTCCGCCTCGGCAACCGGGCGGCATGGATCGCCGCCGGATTCGCCACAGCGGTGTCGTGGCGAGCCATCGTGCAACTCGGCGGTGACGCCGGGTGGGGCCTGCGGATCTCGGTGCTCACCACCTCGGTGGCCACCGTGGCGCTGGTGTGGCACATGCTCGCCGAGATCCGGGAGAGCGCGCCTGACTGAGCCGCCGCGTCGCTTCGACGTCGCGGTGGTGGGCGTCGGGATGCTGGGTGCCTGTGCGGCCCGGCACCTGGCCGACGTCGGCGTCGACGTGGCCCTCGTGGGGCCAGCGGAGCCGACTCCTCGACGGGTCGACCCCGACGCACATGCCGCGCGCACGGTCCACTCCAGCCACGAGGACGTTGCCCGGGTCTGTCGGACCGTCGACCCGGACCCCATACGGGCCTGGTTGGGCCACCGGTCGGTCGCCCAGTTCGGCGAACTAGCCACCCGGACCGGCATCGCCGTGGTCGATCCGGTAGGCCACCTCTGGGTGGAGGCCGCGCCGGGACTGGACCTGGTCGCCGCCTCCGGAGAACGATTCGACCGGAACTGCGTGCGCCGCGACGCCTCGACCACGATGGCGGCGTTCCCCTTCCTCGGTGCGTTCCCCGAAGGCGCTGGCGGCGACCCGCCGGAGACCCTCTGGGAGCCCCCGCCTGCCGGGTCGGTCAATCCGTGGGCCTATGTGCGGGCCGAGACCGCCGCCGCATTGGCCGGCGGTGCCCATCGCATAGAGGCCCTCGTCGGTGCCGTGTCTGATGGCCAAGGTGGGGCAGTCGAACTGACGACCGACATCGGCCCTGTCCACGCTGACCGGGTGCTTCTGGCCACGGGAGCGTTCTCCGGACACGGAACCACCCCGGCTTCCGGACTTGACCTCGAGTACGCCCTCCACACGCAGCTTCTCGTTCACCTCGACGGGGACGAGGCGAATCGCCTGGCCGGGATGCCCAGCATCATCGGGAAGTTCGCCGATCCCATCGACGACTTCTACCTGACCCCACCGGTGCCCGATCCCCTCGCCCGCGGCGACAGGTGGATCCTCAAGATCGGCGCGCCGCAGGACGACCACGTCCGGGTGGCGCCCGCGGACCTCGCCGCCTGGTTCCGGACCGACGGCGACCCGAACTTCACCGCCAACCTGGCCCGGATCCTGGACCGCCTGATCCCGGACCTGCGTGGCGTCGACCGCTGGACCACATCGTGCGTGACCACCTACACGCCCAGCGGCCACCCGTTCATCGACTGGCTGAGTGATCGTGTGGCGTGTGCCGTCGGCGGCAACGGCTACGCCGCCAAGTGTGCGCCGGCCCTCGGCGAACTGGCTGCCCTGTTGTTCCAGGGTGGATCGACGGACCGGGACTGGCCGACCGAGGTCGATCGGGACCCGTTCCGAGCGCGGTACACGGGCTGACCCTTCGGCGACGGCCGACCCGGTCGGCCAGGGTACGAAGTAGCGCGAGCGGGATCCGTCAGGACCGCACGCGCTCCTTGTCTGGGTCGTAGTGCGGAAACCGCACCACGGTGGCCGGTAGCCGCTTCTGGTGACCGTCCATCTTCCCGACTTCGACCTCGGTGCCGATTTCCGCGTGCTCCACGGCCATGCGGCACAGGGCGATGTTCTTGCCCAGGATCGGTGATCGGGTGCCACTGGTGACGGTGCCCACCTGCTGGCGGCCCACCATCACCTGGTCGCCGTTGCCGGCCGGCTCGTCGCCGGCCAACTCCAGGCCCACGAGGGTGCGTTGCGGGTGCTCCTTGCCGCGGACCAGGGCGTCACGACCGATGAAGTCGTCCTCCTTGGTCTTGAGGGGCACGGTGAACCCGATGCCAGCTTCCAGCGGTGTGGTCTGGTCGCAGAACTCGTAGCCAGCGAAGATCAAGCCGGCCTCGATGCGCAGCATGTCGAGCGCTTCTAGGCCGAGCGGGGTGAGGCCCTTCGGCTCGCCGGCCGCCCAGATGGCGTCCCAGACGGCGGGTGCGTCGGTCGGGTGGCAGAACACCTCGAAGCCGAGTTCGCCGGTGTAGCCGGTGCGGGAGACGACGATCGGGATGCCCTGGTCGTCGCCGATCCGCGCCACCGACAGGCGGAACCAGCCCAGTTCATCGACGCTGGCCTGGTCGGGTCGGGTCCACACCACCTCGGAGAGGATCTCCCGGCTGAGCGGACCCTGGACCTGCACGTTGTGGAGCTGGTCGGTGGAGTCCCGCACCCAGGCGTGGAGGCCCAACTCCTGGGCCTGCCTGCGCAGCCACAAGCCGCTGGAGTCAGATCCGCCGATCCAGCGGAAGTTGTCGGGACCGAGGCGGAACACCGTTCCGTCGTCGATCATGCCGCCGGTGTCGTAGCACATGGCCGTGTAGACGACCTGTCCGACTGCCAACTTTCGGATGTTGCGGGTCAGGCAGGTCTGGAGCAGCAACTCGGCGTCCGGCCCGGTCACCTCGTACTTGCGGAGCGGCGAGAGGTCGATGATCCCGGCCTTCTCCCGGACCGCCCAGTACTCGGCGACGGCGCCCTGGTTGGTGTAGTCGTTGGCCAGCCAATAACCGGCGTACTCGGTGAAGTTCCGGGTCAGTTCGGAGGTGCGGGCGTGGAAGCCCGTTTCCTTGGTGAGTTCGGGGGCGGCATCGGTGCTCATGCGAAAGGCCGTCGCTTTCTTGAAGGTGTTGGTCGCCGGGTAGACGCGGACGTGGATGTCGGTGGGCTGCCAGCCGTTGGCCGCATCAATGTCGCACGGGCAGGCCGACGACACGCAGACCAGGTCGGTCAGGGCTCGGAGGAGGACGTAGTCGCCGGGTCGCGACCAGGGCTCTTCGAAGTAGAGCTGGTTCGCGTCGTCGAGGTTGGTGTTGTAGAAGAAGTTGATGGCTTCCCATCCGCGGCGGGGAGCGATGCCGTAGGGCTGCAGGACGCGGTTGAAGTTGTCGCTGCAGTTGACGTGGCCCGGGTAGCCCATGTCCTCGTAGTACTTGGCGTTGCAGGCCGTGTTGAAGGTGTCGTGCCGCCCGACGGTGTCGTGGACGATCTCGACCATGGGCTGGAAGTCGAGGGAGAAGTACTTCGAGTACAGGCCAGGCATGGGGTAGCTGGCACCCATGAGGCTGCGGGTGATGGTGGCGTCCAGGGCCGCCTCGGTCCCGCCGTCGAGCCGCGCCGCGTCAAAGCACTGGAAGTCGGAGCACTCCCGGCCCTCGACGTCGATGACCTGGATGTACTCACCGGCCTTGACCTCGTAGGCGCGGGCCGTAGCCGCGTCGATGCGTAGGTCCTGGTTCTGGTCGGCCAGAGGGGTTGGGAGCACCTCGAGGCCTCGGGTCGGCGGTGCAGTGCGGTGGACGAAGGCGATGATGTCGGTCGGCGGGTCCTGGTCGTGCGGGGACATCCGTCCGCTGGGGTTCCGGTCGGGGACGCCCACTACGCACACCACGTCGGTGGCCGCAGTAAGCCAGGCGGTCTGGCCGGCGGGGGACTCGGGGGCGAACAGGTGGACGGCGCTGGCGGAGGCCAGGTCGATGCCCGTGTCGACCAGGGCATCGGCCACCCGGCGGGCATCGGGCAGGTCGCCGGCCAGGATCGCCGCGATGCCCGTTGCCGGTGATCCGGCCGGCTCGCCGAGCATGCCGGGGTCGGATCGGCCGTCGCGGTCGAAGGCGGCCACCTCGACGGGTTGTCGTCCCTCAGGGTCGATGACCTCGAGGCGGTCGCCAGTGCCGAGGAGCAGCGCGGTGACCGCGCCACCGGTGATCCTGTAGCGCTCGACGCCGGGCTGCAGATTCGCCATGCCTGGCATCAGCAGGCGGGGGCTCTCGGGCACCGTGATCGTCATGGGTCTTACTTCCTCCTGATTCGGAGATCAGGCCGCTCCAGCCCGTCCGGTCGGAACCGTGGCTCTGGCTCCGGCGATCCTCCCACCAGAAACAGGACCTGACCAGCGGCTCTTGCTGAAACCACCCCTGAGCGGGGAGATCCTCCACTCACACGGAAGATTTCACTGGCAGTAAGTGTAGTTGATTGTTATGGTGTCCCGGTCCGGAAGGCGTGACCCCGGATACCGGCCCTCCCCGGGGCCACGCAGCTGCAATTAGGTCACGAGTGAAAGCGCCAATGAGGGCGCAGGGGGGAACCAGGGGAACCATGACAGACATCCAAGCCTTCATTGAGGCAGAGGGGCGCGCCGAGCAGGTCGCCGAGATCCAAAAGCGCATCGAGGCCGAGGGGATCCAGTACCTCTACTGCCAGTTCGTGTCCGTCACCGGGCGGATCATGGGCAAGGGCATCCCCGCGAAGCACTTTGGGACCATTGCCAACAAGGGCTTTCAGTTGGTCTACGGATCGACGGCCAACCTGTTCATCGACCGCCACGGCGAGTACATCGGCTACGGCCCGGAGGCCCGCGAGTTGGTCGGCGTCGCCGAGCCCGAGACCTTCATGCCGCTGCCCTGGGACCCGAAGACGGCCCGAGTGTTCTGCACCCTGTTCAGGGGTCGTGAGGAAGAGGTCGACGGTGGCATGTTCCTCACGTCGGACTGCCGGGGAAACCTGAAGCGGATCCACAGTGCCTTCGAGGAGAAGTTCGGCCTCCACCTGCGCGCAGGGACCGAGCCCGAGATGATGTGGCTGAAGGCCGACGAGAACGGCAAGCACACCGTCGAGGGGATGACCAAGCCGAACTGCTACCACATCGACCAGTTCGCTGAACTGCAGCCGCTCATCCACAAGGTGGTTGAGTACAGCGAGGCGATGGGCCTGGACATGATCCAGGGCGACCACGAGGACGCTCCGGGTCAGCTCGAGCTCAACTTCAACTTCGACCGGGCCGACCTGACCGCCGATCGGCTCACCACCTACCGGCAGATCTGCAAGCAGGTCGGCCGGGAGATGGGTGCCTTCCCCTGCTTCATGCCCAAGCCGTTCATGGGCGTGTCAGCCAACGGCTGCCACCACAACATCTCCCTGTGGACCGGTGAACCCGACGAGGGTGGCGAGAACAAGTTCATGCCCGAGGGTGACAACCCTCAGATCCCCGGTGCAGTCGGCATGAAGGCGATCGGCGGGATCATGGAGCACCTCCGGGCGCTCACCTGTCTGAGCTCACCGACCGTGAACTCCTACCGTCGCCTGTGGGACACCGGATTCTGGGCGCCCGTCTTCGCCGACTGGGGCTTCCAGAACCGCACCACCGCGCTGCGCATCAGCGCTCCGGGCCGCTTCGAGTACCGCTCGGTGGACTCCGCAGTGAACCCGTACCTCTCGTTTGCTGCCCTCCTCAAGTCCATGGAAGACGGACTGGACCGGGACCTGGATCCGGGCCCGCCCGAGGAGCGCAACATCTACGAGGCCATGGAGGCCGGCAAGGACGTCAAGAAGATCCCCCTGTCGCTCGGTGAGGCGCTGGACGCCCTGCGAGATGACGAGGTGGTCAAGAGCGCCCTGCCGGGCGAGATGTTCATGGTGTTCGAGCACTACAAGCGCGATGAGTGGGAGCGCTTCATGGCCACGGTGACCGACTGGGACGTCGAGGAGTACCTGGACATCCTTCCGTAGCGCCAGCCGGCAGGCTGGCAACCGGTCTGGCGGCCGGGTCGTGGGGTCCCACCCGCTCCACGGCCCGGCCGCCTATTACGGACCTGCCCACTCAAGGTCGAGAACCGACCGAAGAGATCGAACAGTAGAAGAGTCAGAGAACAGGGAGACACGAAATGTGCGGCATCGCCGGCATCATCCATCGTGACGGCTCCGCCGACATCGGCGCCGAGCTCACCGCGATGCTCCAGTCCATGAAGCACCGGGGCCCCGACAGCACGGGCTACGCGATGTACGGCCAGCCCGACGACCTGGTCGTCGTGCGGTTCATGCTCGCTGAGCCCAACAACATGGGTGGCTTCGGCATGGACGAGAAGTTGGAACGCAATCGGGCCGAGGTCGAGGCCCGGCTGGCCAAGATCGGGGCCGACCTGGCGACGATCCATAGCGAGAGCGGTGGCTACGCCTTCCGGGCCACCGTCCGGTACGGCGGCGACCTGAAGCCGCTGGCCGACTACCTCGAGGACATCGACGGCTGCGAGGTGCTGTCGCTGGGCAACTCCCTGGAGATCGTCAAGGACCTCGGTGACGCCGAGACGGTCCACGAGCAGTACCAGCTGGGCAGCCTCAAGGGCACCCACGGCATCGGCCACGTGCGCATGGCAACCGAGTCCGACGTGGACCTGGCCAGTGCCCACCCGTACTGGGCGTACCCGTTCGCCGATGTGTCGGTGGTCCACAACGGCCAGCTCACCAACTACCACGTCTGGCGCCGTCGCCTCGAGCGGCTGGGCCACCGGTTCCAGTCGGAGTGCGACTCCGAGATCATCGCCGTGTACCTGGCCCAGCAGATGGAGAACGGCATGCCGCTGGAGACGGCGATGAAGCACAGCCTCGACGACTTCGACGGCGTCTTCACCTATCTCGTGGCCACCGGCAACGAGCTGGGCGTCGCCAAGGATGAGATGGCCGCCAAGCCGCTCGTGCTGATGGAGAGTGACGACCTGGTCGTCATGGCGTCCGAGGAGATCGCCATCCGTGCCCTGATGGGCCGCGAGGTCGAGAGCCGCGATCCGTTCGAGAGGGAGGTCCTGACGTGGCAGGTATGAGCACGAAGAGCGGCGTCGTCTACGACGCCCGGGGCCTGGTCGAGCCGGATCCAGAGCCGCCCATGACAGCAGAGATCGACGGCGACAGCGCGGTGATCGACGCCACCGACCTGACCACCCGGAAGATCAACCTGGAGCTCAAGCGGGTCGTCTACGACGAGGGCGTCAACAACGTCACCATCGTCAATCCCGGGTCCAAGCACTCCCTGGGTGTGGGCATCCTCAAGCGCTGCAACATCACCTTCGAGGGCAGCCCCGGTTGGTACGCCTGCGGCCTGATCGATGGCCCGGAGGTCCAGATCAACGGCCGGGTCGGATGGTCGCTGGGAGAGAACATGATGTCCGGCTCGGTGGTGGTCGAGGGGCCCGCCGGCTCGCTGACCGGTGCCGCCCTGCGTGGTGGCGACCTGGTCGTCAAGGGCAACGTCGGCGCCCGCACCGGCATCGACCAGAAGGGCGGGACGATCATCGCCCTGGGCAGTGCCGGCATCAACACCGGCTTCATGATGCAGCGTGGCCGCCAGATCATCTGCGGCGACGTCAACGACGGCCTTGGCGACTCGATGTATGACGGCGTGATCTACGTCGGCGGCAAGATCGCCTCGCTCGGCGTCGACTGCGTACCCGGTGAGATGACGGACGAGGACCACGAGTTCATCAACCGCAAGTTCGAGATCTACGACCTGGGTGCCCCGCCGGAACTGCAGAAGTTCGAGTGCGGCAAGGTGCTCCACAACTACGACGCGCTGGAGCCGTCCGAGCGCAAGCTCGTTCTCTAGGAGGGACGACCGATGCCTGAAGCGAACGACATCAAGGGCGTGGACGCGCCCCAGGTGGACACCAACGCGGCCACCGACGTCATCGGCAAGAGCAAGATCTTCACGCCGGAGGTCATCAACGACATCCACGTCAAGTCGGAGCTCGGCCGTTACCGGATGCGAGGGTTCTCGCTCTTCAAGAAGATCCCGCACTGGGATGAGCTGGTGTTCCTGCCTGGAACGCTTACCCGTTTCGTGATCGAGGGATATCGCGAGAAGTGCGAGACCAAGACCACCATCGGTGGGCGCTTCGCCGCCAAGCCGATGGAGTTGGACATCCCCGTCTACATCACCGGCATGAGCTTCGGTGCCCTGTCGATCGAGGCGAAGCAGGCCCTGGCCAAGGGTGCCTCGATGGCTGGCTCGGCGACCTGCTCCGGCGAGGGCGGCATGATCCCGCCGGAACGGGACCTCTCGACGAAGTGGTTCTACCAGGTCATCCAGAGCCGGTACGGGTTCAACCCGCACCACCTGATGCTGGCCGACGCGGTGGAGTTCTTCATCGGCCAGGGTTGCAAGGTCGGCCTGGGTGGCCACCTGATGGGTCAGAAGGTCACCGAGCAGGTGGCCGAGATGCGGTCGTTGCCCGCCGGCATCGACCAGCGCTCGCCGGCCCGTCATCCCGACTGGATCGGTCCCGACGACCTGTCGTTGAAGATCCAGGAGATCCGGGAGGCCACCAACTACCAGATCCCCATCCAGCTCAAGTTGGGCTCGTCCCGCGTGTACGACGACGTCCGGATGGCTGCCAAGTGCGGTCCCGACTCGATCTACCTGGACGGCGCTGAGGGCGGCACCGGTGCCGGTCCTCACCTCGCCACCGAGGAGACCGGCATTCCGCTGATGGCGGCCATCCCCGAGGCCCGAAGGGCCCTCGAGGACGTCGGCCTGGCCGACGAGGTCGACCTCGTGGTGGCCGGCGGCATCCGCAACGGTGGTGACGTGGCCAAGTGCCTGGCCCTGGGGGCCAAGGCCGTGGCGCTCGGCACGGCCGCCCTGATGGCCCTCAACTGCAACAAGCACATCGAGGGCGTGACCGACTACGAGGGCACCATCGGCGTGCCGGCCGGCGAGTGCTACCACTGCCACACCGGTCGTTGCCCGGTGGGCGTCGCCACCCAGGACGTCGAACTGCGGGCTCGCCTGGACGTCGACGAAGCCGCCCTGCGGGTCTACAACTACCTCCACACGCTGACTATGGAGGTCCAGCTGCTGGCTCGCGCCTGTGGCAAGACCGACATCCACAGCCTGGAGCCGGAGGACTTGGCGGCGCTGACCCACGAGGCCGCCGCCATGGCCAAGGTGCCGCTGGCCGGTACCACCTACATCCCGGGCGTCAGCGAGGAGCGGGCGCTGCAGGAGATGAAGGACATGATGGCCAAGCAGATCGCCGAGAGCGGAAGGAACTGAGCACCATGGGCGTGAAGCACACCGTCGCCATCGATGCCGAGACTCTTGCCGGCAAGCGGTTCGACTACCAGGAGGACATCTCCCTGGTCGAGGACCTCGACCTGATGGAGTTGACCCCGGGCAAGGACCTGAACTGGCTGGAGGACATCCACCTGCTGGTGGAGGACGGCACCCCAGCGGTGTTCGACCGGAACTCCAACTCGTTCCTCAAGATCTACTTCGACATTCCGGAAGGCCGCGAGGACGAGATCGCCCGCAAGGTGCTGATGAAGCACCTCATCTCGGGAAACTCCTACGGCATCCAGCTGAAGGAGAAGCACTGCAAGTTCCACCAGGTCGAATTGGGTCCATGGGTCGCCGACTCCAAGTCGGTCGGCGACAACTGGACCCCGCCCGTCCTGGAGGGCTGGGAGCCCCCGCTCCACTAGACCACCACCGGGAACCCTCCGATCCGGAACCGTCGACAACCCCCGGGGACACCCTGCTGGGAGCGGTCGGCGGTTTCGACCATGTTCGATACCCCCATCCCGTTCGGGGCCGGGAGCCCGTTTTGACCAGGAACCACCTCAGGAACAGGAGTGCCAGATGAGCGCGTCCAGCGAACTGCCCGAGTCCGTCCGGTACTGCATCATCGGTGCCGGCATCCACGGCCTGTCGACCGCCTGGCACCTGGCCCGGGAACTGAAGGCCAGCGGCACAGGCGACGGCAGCGACATCGTCGTCATCGAGAAATCCGAGGCGGGTGCCGGCCCCTCGGGAATTGCCTGCGGCGTGGTCCGCAACAACTACTTCCAGCCGGCCATGCGCGAACTCATGGCCCATTCGGTGGAGGTGTGGGAGGCGAACGCCGAGGCTTTCGAGTACCACCCAGTCGGCTATCTGCAGATCTCGTATGACGAGATGCGGGACGACGTACTGACGATCCACGAGCAGCAGCAGGCCATCGGTTACGAGTCGGTGTTCATCGACGGCGAGGCGGAGACGCACGCCTACATGAAGGAGATCTTCGACGACTGGCGGGCCACCGGCGTGTCCAGCGTGCTGCACGAGAAGAAGGGCGGCTACGCCCACAACATGGCCACCGTCAAAGGCCTGCTGGCCAAGGTGGAGGCCGAGGGCGTCAACGTTGTGTCCAGCACCCTGGTGACCGAGCTGGTGGTGGACGGCGGGGCGGTGACCCACGTGGTGGCTCGTCGGGGCACCGAGTCGTCGACCATCGCCGTCGACCAGGTGGTCGCCGCTGCTGGACCGTGGGTGCCCAAGCTGTGGGAGATGCTGGATCTACCCGACACCACTGACGTGGTGGCCGGCGGGACCACCCACACGGTGCCGACCTGGAAGTTCTGGGCCCTGCAGGAGGGCACCCTGGACGTCGATCCCGGCTACCTGATGAACAACGAGGGCACCATGCCCCCGGTCGTCCACGTGGACGCGGACGCGACGCTCCACGACGAGGACGGCAACGTTCTGGTCGAGGGCAAATGGGGCATCTACTACAAGCCCGACTTCAACTTCGGAGGCGTGCAGGGCGGCTACATGCCCTACCCGGTGGAGAAGCCGTGGCGTGACGTGGCCATCGATCCCTACGGCCCGGCCAGTCCCGACTTCGTGGTCGGCGAGGACTTCAGGGCGGTGTGGGCTGCCGCGCTGTCGCACTGTCAGGAGCGGTTCGAGGGCAAGGCCAGCCTCATGAGCCACGCCCCGTCAGGTGGCATCGGGGCCTTCACCCCGGACAGCTTCCCGGTGTTCGACACCTTCTGCGACAACGTCTACGTGATCGCCGACTCGAACCACGGATTCAAGATGGTTGGCGTGGGCGCATTGGTGGCCAAGGAACTGGTCGGTGACGTGCAGGGCCTGCTGGAACCGTTCCGGTACAGCCGCTACGCCCTGGGCAAACTCCATCCGGAGAGCAACTCTCCGTACCCCTGGAGCTGACCTGGTCACGGGCCTCGGCCCGGGGGAACTCGGCTGGCGTCGGGCAGTCCTAGTAGGTGCCCGGCCTGTGGTGGCAACACCTCACGGCATCACGCGATCGGCGACGTCGACGTCTGCGGCATCTACCCAACCGGCGGCTACAAACTCGTCCACGATGGCCTGGGCGTAGCGCCACGCCCCGAGGGGCTCGAGGTGGCTGCCCGGAAACGGTGACCGCAATTCCCCCATTCCGTCGACGCACCCGGGCTCGATGTCCCCACAGGGCGACGACTGGAGGAAGTGGCCGCCCGGTGACACCGCCGGCCAGGTCGACAGAAAGCGGACGTGTCCGCCGGGGTGGCGCTCCGGCATGGACCGGAAGACGAAGTGGGTTCCCGACAGAAGGTCGCCGCGGCCCACCGGCTGGTCGACGAAGAGGACCCGGCTGTCGGTCCGTGCGGCGACCTCCAGGAGGCGCTCACTGTCGGCCAGGTACTTCGCTTCGTAAGCAGCGCCGGTCAGGGGTGTGCCGTCCATATCTGCCATGCACGGGGTCAGGGCGTTGCCACCGTGGTCGACCACGTACACGTGGGGCGCCCATTGCTCGAGGTTCTCGAAGCCGAGGTCGTCGCCCCGGTCTGCGAACCAGTCGCACAGCGCAGTGCCCCCGTGATGGCGTCGTTCGACATCGGCCACCCGGCCGAGGATCCATTTCAGGTAGGGCGAGACCTGGTCGGTGATGGAATCGCCGGTGAGGACCAGGCGAAGCCGCTCACCTGGCTCCAAGTGGATGGGCGTCGGTGGTGGCCCAGCCGGCACGGCGGTCGGCGGGACCGTCGTGGTGGTGGTCGACGACGTGGAGCTGCTCGTGGTCGGTGAATCAGCCGCAGCGTTGGAAGAAGCGGTCGTGCTGGATGACGTCGGCGTGACCTTGGTCGGTGGGACGGTGGTCGGTGGGACGGTGGTCGGTGGGACGGTGGTCGCCCCCAGACCTGTGGTGGACGAAGGTGGTCGTACCGGCTCCGACGTGGTCGTGGGCGCCGGCGCGACGCCCTCGACGGCGGATGGACCACCGCAGGCCGCAACGACCAGGACAACCGTTGCCCACCGGATCCACACGGCCCGATCCTTCCAGAGCCGGGTACGCCCTGGAACCGCCTCCGTCAGTTGTCGTGGATGAGCCGACGACCCATCGACACCGCGTCATCGACCACGTAACCCAGAGCCTCCCAGAACCCGATGGCCGCCGCGTTGTCGTGTCGGACCTGCAGGTTGATCTTGGGGCAGCCCAGCGCTCCCAGTCGCCGCTCGCCTTCGGCCACGATGGCCCGACCGAAGCCCCGTCCATTGTGGACGGGGTCGACGGCCAGGTAGTTCAGCCAACCCCGGTGGCCCTCATAGCCGGCCATGACGGTCGCCACGATCTGGTTGCCGATGGCCGCGTCATCGGGCGCCGTGTCGACTAGGAGGAGCTCCGGGTCATGGGCGAGCTTCCGGACGAGGTCCCGACGGGGGTCGTTCCACGGTCGGGTGAGACCGCAGGCCTCCCAGAGTTCGAGGATCCGCTCGTGGTCCGCCGCGATGGCCGTCCGGACCTCCAGCGGGGATTCGGGCCGCGTCACGGCCTTGGGCTCAGCCGCCGCCCTCGGGGGCGTCGTCGAGGAGGTAGGTGGCCATCGAGTCGTCGAGGGCCTCCATCCAGGGCGTGTGGTGGACCGGGGCCACGGTGCCGGTCAGGGTCGAGGGGAAGCCCTGGTCCCGGTAGCCCATGATGTCGGCCTTCTTGTGACCCTTCCACTCCTTGAACATCCGGTTGACCTCGGGGATGTTGAAGTCCGGGTAGTCGGTGTCGTCGACCAGTTCCTGCGTGTAGTCGCCCTGGAAGTCGATCTCCTCGTACGCCGTTTCCAGTGCCTCCTCCCGCTCGAGCCAGGCGGCGCCGTGGGCGGCCATCTGGTCGGCTGAGGGCAACTCGATGCGGCCAAGCATGACGTCGCGGGCGTACCAAGCCTGCGCGTCGAACATGTTGAACGTGTAGTACTGGTCCTGCATCCCGAGGTAGAAGAGTTTGGGGTTCCGCTCCCACACCACGCCCTTGTAGAGGCCTGTGACCCACAGGCGATTCGCCGTCTCGAGCCTCAGGTCGTCGGGCAGGAACGGGAAGTGGTGCTGGTAGCCGGTGCACAGGATGATGGCGTGCACGTCCCGGGTCTCGCCGTTGGAGAAGTGGACGGTGCTGCCCTCCACGTGGGTGAGGATCGGCAGTTCCTCCCAGTTGTCCGGCCAGTCGTAGCCCATTGTCCCGGCCCGCGACGTGCAGTAGATCCGGTTGGCGCCGTACTTGTGGCACTGCGAGCCGATGTCCTCGGCCGAGTAGCTGGCGCCGACGATGAGGATGTCCTTGCCGGCGAACTCCACGGCATCGCGGAAGTCGTGGGCGTGCAGGATGCGTCCCAGGAACTTCTCGAATCCGGGGTAGTGGGGCACGTTGGGCACCGAGAAGTGCCCGGAGGCCACGACCACGTAGTCGTACTCCTCGGATTCCACCGTGCCGGCCCCCAGGTCGTGGGCCGTGACGGTGAACCTGTTCGTGGCGTCGTCATGGGAGACATTGCGGACTGCGGTGCGGAACCGGATCTGGTCGCGCACACCGCTCTTCTCGACGCGGCCCTTGATGTAGTCCCAGAGGACCTCTCGCGGCGGGTACGAGGCGATGGGCTTGCCGAAGTGCTCCTCGAAGCCGTAGTCGGCGAACTCCAGACACTCCTTGGGACCGTTGGACCACAGGTACCGGTACATCGAGCCGTGAACCGACTCGCCGTACTCGTCGACGCCGGTGCGCCACGTGTAGTTCCAGAGGCCGCCCCAGTCCTCCTGCTTCTCGTAGCAGACGACCTCGGGCACCCCGGCGCCCTTCTCCGCCGCAGAGGCGAAGGCCCGCAATTGGGCCAGGCCAGAGGGACCAGCGCCGATGATGGCCACTCTGGTCATGTCGGTTCCTTCCGGGAGCCAGGTCAGGAAATGAGGCCGAGTTGGCGCTTGCGCTTGTCAGCCCATTCGGAGATCAGCACGTCCGACGCCATACCGATGCAGGCCACGGCAACTCCAGCGACGATTGCCCGGCCGCTGTCGATGTTGGGCTGGGCCTCGATGAGTTCCCTGGCCAGCCCGGTGGTCTTGATGAGGCCGGCGATCATCACCATGAAGAGACCGAACATGATCGTCTGATTGACGCCGAGCATGATCTCCGGCACGGCCATCGGCAACTTCACCTTCCAGAGGGTCTGCCGTCGGGTGCAGCCGGCCATTGTGGACGCCTCGACCAGTGGCGCTGGCACATTCTGGATTCCGAAGATCGTGTACCGGATGGCCGGCACGGATGCGGAGAGGACCACGGCGACGATGATCGCCGTTTCGGAGACGTCGAAGAACATGATGGCCGGGAACAGGTAGACGAACGACGGGAAGGTCTGGAAGAAGTCGAGGACCACTTGCACTGCCGCGTTGCGTCGTGCCGTAGTCGCCGCCCAGATCCCGAACGGGACGCCGAAGACGATTGCCAGGAACACGGCAAAGGTCAGCTGGTAGAAGTTCCACATGG
>JAZADN010000074.1:0-6858 GCA_036123585.1 Actinomycetota bacterium
ACGAGGCGTTGTTCCTACCTGAGATGGCCCTTCTGGCCCTGGTCCTCCTGACCATCAGCGGCGTCATGACCTGGCTGCTGGTGGTCCGGCGGAGCGACCACCTGCTCTGAAGTCGGAACGGTGGGCGCCCAGAATCACCCAACGGACGTCAGGCGGTAGTGACGAGGATCCTGTTGGCGGCAAACGACTCGACGTCCACTCGTCCACCACCGATCTCGACGGTCAGTCCGTCGCCACCCGACGCGGTCACCCGTCCCTTCTCGCCGGGCATCAGGCTGGCATCCTCCAGAAATTGGAGAAGGCCTTCGATGAACTCCAGTTCCTCGGGGATCCGGCTAACCGTAAACGACTCGCCCACACCCACGTCTGACAGGTTCCGGGTATCGGGCTCCCGGTACGAGCTCCCGGGGATCGGGTTGCCATGCGGGCACGTGGTGGGTTCTCCGAGCAAGCGGTCTAGGGCGGCCTCCACTGACGGGGAGATCACGTGCTCCCACTTCCCTGCCTCGTGGTGGGCCTCGGTCCATGTCAGACCGAGAACGTCGGTGAGAAACCGCTCGGCCAGACGGTGGCGTCGGACTACCGCAGTGGCCAGCTCCCGACCGTCGTCGGTCAGCACGATCACCGTGTCGTCCACCCGGACTAGGTCAGCCTTCTCAAGGCGCTTGACCATCTCGGAAACCGCCGGTCGGCTCACCTCCAGCCGCTCGGCGATCCGTGCCTGAATGACCTCCAGGCCGTCCTCGGCTAGTTCGAAGATCGTCTCGCAGTACTCTTCGAAGGCCGGGTGGTACTCCGGCGTCTGGTAGGCCACGATGCCGATTCTAGGCGGGTCCGCGGACGGGGTTCCCCAAGGCCGGTTCCCCCTGACTCGCCGATGACGACGAAGATGGGGCCATGACGCTGGACCCCCGTACCCCGGTGATCGTAGGCGTGGCCCAGGTAACCGACCGGGCTGAGGACCCGACGCTGGCCCGCACGGCTCTCGAACTCATGGTCGATGCCTGCCGATCGGCCGCCGTGGACGCCGGACGGGCCGACGCGGCCACCGATGTCGAAACGGTCGCCGTGGTCGGTGGGCTCTGGAGCCACACCGACCCAGGCCGTCAGGTAGCCACCTCCATCGGCGCACACGCCGCCTCCACCCTCCTTACCGGCTTGTCCGGTACCTCACCCCAGCGCCTGCTGGACCACTTGGCAAGCCGCATCATTGCCGGCAACCTGGACGCCGCAGTCATGGTGGGCGGAGAAGTCTTCCGATCGAGGCGCCGCGCCCGCCGGCTCGGCGTCGAGGTTCGCCGCGACGTCGATGCCAGCCTGCCTCCGGCCGAACACTTCGGCGGCCCACTGGTCATGGCTTCGCCGCACGAGGAGTCCCGCGGCCTTATCGAGCCCGCCGGGTTCTACCCGGTCGTCGAAACTGCCATCCGCCACGACCGCGGCGAGACCGTCGACCAGCACCGTCGGCGGGTCGGCGAACTATGGCGCCGGTTCAACTCGGTGGCCGTGGACAATCCGCACGCCGCCGTACGCACCCCAATGGACGGCGAAGCCATCACCCTCCCGTCAGTCGACAACCGCATGGTCGCCGCGCCTTATACCAAGGCGATGATGGCCAACAACAGCGTCGATCAGGCCTCGGCCGTCCTCGTAATGTCAGCCGGCCGCGCCACCCAACTTGGCCTGCATCGCGACCAATGGGTCTTTCCGTGGGTAGGCACCAGCGCCGACGATCCGGCTTCGCCCAGCGTCCGAATGCACCTCCAGCGCTCGCCCGGCATCCGGGCCTCGGGCCGACGGGCCATCGAGGCGTCCGGCGTCGGACTCGACGACTTCGACCACTTGGACCTTTACGCCTGCTTCCCATCGTCGGTTCAGGTCTGTGGCACCGAGCTGGGCCTGGACGTCGACGCCGAAACCCGTCCGTTGACCGCCAATGGAGGGCTCACCTTCGCCGGCGCCCCCCATTCCAACTCGGTTGGCCAGTCACTGGCCGCCCTGGTGGGGCGCCTACGCGACGCACCGGGCACTGCACTGCTTTACGCCAACGGCGGCTACCTCGGCAAGCACGCCTTTGGTGTCTACGCCACCATGCCACCGACAGGCAGCTACCAGTCGGTGGACTGCGCCGCCGACGTGGTCGACGAACCCACCCGAACGCCGGACCCCGACTATGCGGGGCCGGCCGTCGTCGACGGCTACACCGTGCGCTACGACCGCGACGGTCGACCCGCCAACGCCCTGGTGGCCTCCCTGTCCCCGAACGGTGCCCGGGTGTGGGGCGGTACCGAAGACCGTGCCACGCTCGATGCACTTCTGGCCGACGATCTGGTCGGTCGGGCGTGCGAGCTGGACGCCGCGGGCCACTTGGCCATCTGATCAGACAGGAAGCGAACCCGTGCAGACCCCCATCACCGAGATGTTTGGCATCGAGTTTCCGATCGTGGCTTTCACTCACTGTCGCGATGTGGTGGTCGCCGTCTCCAAAGCCGGTGGCCTGGGTGTACTGGGTGCGGTGGCCCACAGCGACCAGCAACTCGAGATTGACCTGACGTGGATCGAGGACGAGCTGGGCGATCTGCCCTACGGCATCGACCTGATCGTTCCAGCCCGCTACGCCGGGTCCGAGAAGGGCGGCCTCACCGTGGCCGCCCTGGCCGAGGCCATTCCCGGCGCTCACCGCGAGTTCGTGAACGAAATCCTCGACCGCTACAAGGTCCCTGAGGAAGCGGATACCAGCGAGGGTTGGGCCGGACGCGACGGTGACGCCGCTTTCTCAGCCAACCGGGCCAGCCGCCAGATGGACATCGCCCTGGCCCACCGGCCGGTCCTGATGGCCAACGCCCTCGGACCACCCCCGGCCGAAATGGTCGAACGGTGCCGGGAGGCCGGCGTGAAGGTCGGCGCCCTAGCCGGATCGAAGGTCCACGCCGAGCGTCACGTAGCCGCCGGTGCTGACCTCATCATCGCCCAGGGCACCGAAGGCGGCGGCCACACCGGCCTCATCGGCTCCATGGTTCTGCTGCCCGAGGTGGCCGATGCCGTGGCCCCGGTACCCGTGCTGGGTGCCGGCGGGGTTGGGCGGGGCCGCCAGGTTGCGGCGGCGATGGCACTGGGGGCGGCCGGCGTGTGGTGTGGCTCGGTGTGGCTCACTACCGAGGAAGCCGAAACCCATCCGGTGGTCAAGGAGAAGATGCTGACAGCCGGCTCCGGCGACACGCTGCGGTCTCGATCCATGACCGGCAAGCCGGCCCGCATGCTGCGAACCGCGTGGACCGAGGAATGGGAACGCGAGGACGCGCCCGACCCACTGGGCATGCCATTGCAGCCCATGCTGACCGGCCAAGCCATCGAGAGGATCAACCGGGCCGCCCACCATGAAGGTTCGGGAGCCGAGGCTCTGGCTACCTACTTCGTGGGACAGGTGGTCGGCAGCATGAACCGGACCCGAGGTGCCGGCCAGGTGGTCATCGACATGGTCGAGGAGTTCATCGACGCCGCCCAGGAACTAGCGGCCCAGCTGGAGGTCTGAGCACCACCAGGCCCGACAATGTGGTCACTTCAGCCGACGATGATCCGGTCCAGATCGTCGGGAACCAGCAACCCTTGACGCCTACAGCCTGTGCGGCACCGGCCCGGTTCGGGTCGGGTCGGGAATGGGACTCCCCGTCCCCAGCATTACTAGTTCCATGGCCCGGCTCCTCTGGGGTTCGACTGGCCGGGGGGTCAGTTGATGTTGACCAACTGTCCGCCGTCGACCAGCACGGCGTGACCGGTCATCCAAGAGGCGGCGTCGGACGCCATGAACAGAACTGCGTTGGCGATGTCCTCCGGCTCGCCGAGGCGCTTCATGGGCAGCATCTCGGCGATGGCATCGCCGCGGCCGTCCTCCCACAGCGCCCGGGCGAAGTCGGTCTTGATGAGCCCCGGACACACTGCATTGACCCGCACGTTCGGCCCCATCTCCGCGGCCAGCTGCTCAGTCAGGTGGACCAGCGCCCGCTTGGTGAGGTCGTAGACACCGAGGATGGCGTTGGTGCCGAAGGCCCCGACCGACGAGACGTTCACCACGACCCCGCCGTTCTCTTTCATCCACCGGTTCCAGCAGGCCTGTGTCCAGACCAGTGGGGTGGTCAGGTTGGTGGCAAACGTCTTCTCCCATCGGGGCACGTCAATGTCTATGACCGGACCGGCGTATGGGTTGGTGGCCGCATTGTTGACCAGCACGTCGAGGGCCCCGAAGGCTTCCATCGTGGCGTCCAGCACTCGGTCCATGTCCTCGGTCTTGCCGACATGGCCGGCTACGTGCGCCAGGTCACCTCCGGTCTCGGCCCGAAGGTCCTCGACGGTGGCCGCGCACGACTCCTCGTTGCGACTGGTGATCATCACCTTCGCCCCGGCGGCGGCCATCGCTGCGGCGATACCCCTGCCGATCCCACGTGAGCCACCGGTGACGATGGCGACCTTGCCGTCCAATCGAGTGTCCATAGACGGCGACCCTAGAGGGGTGCTCTTAGAGCCCCCGAAGCGGGCCCCGACCCAAGGAGTCAGCTACTGCACCCGGCGGTCGTGGCCCTCCCAATAGGGCTCGCGCAGGAGGCGCTTGAGGATCTTGCCGGTCGGGTTCCGAGGAATCTCCTCGATGAACTCCACCGAGTGGGGAACCTTGAAGCCCGCCAACCGCTCTCGGACGTGCCGCAGGATCTCGTCACCGGTCACCCCCGAGTCAGGAACCGGGATGACCAGGGCCTTACCCACTTCGCCCCACTTGTCGTCGGGCACGCCGATCACCGCCACGTCGGCCACGCTCTCGTGGGACATGAGGGCGTTTTCCACCTCGGCCGGATATACGTTCTCGCCACCGGAGACGATCATGTCCTTCACCCGGTCGTGGATGTATAGGTAGCCATCTTCGAGATAGGCGGCGTCGCCGGTCCGAAGCCAGCCGTCCCCGGGAAGGGCCCTTGCCGTCTCCTCAGGCAGATTCCAGTAGCCCTTCATGTTCCCGCCGTGGCGCATCCAGATCTCGCCCACCTCACCGTCGGACACCTCCTCGCCGGTGTCGGGGTCGACGATCTTCATCTCCATGCCGGGAATGGGCTTGCCGGCCGAACGCAGAAGCTTCGGATCGGCATTACCACCATGGTCCTCCGGTGGCAGGGTGGTACCCGCACCGGTCGACTCGGTCATGGCGTACACCTGGAAGTACTTGCAGCCGAACTGCGCCATCGACTTGACCAGCACGTCCTCGGTGATCGGCGAGGCGCCGTAAGCGATGTACTCCATTGACGACAGGTCAATGTCGTCGCTGGGAACGAGCAGGAAGAACTGGAGCATTGCCGGCACGAAGATGGCGTGGGTGATGCGCTCGGCCTGGATGATCTGGAGGATTGCCGCCGGGTCGAACTCCCTTGTCGTGCACGTGGTCGCTCCGGCAGCCATACCGAACAGCGCCCAGCCGCCGCCTCCGATGTGGAAGAAGGGCAAAACGGCCAGATTCCGCGAGTCGTCATCCATGTCCCATTCAACGGTGGAGAACAGGGCTTGGAAGTTGGCGTTCGTGCTCTGCACGCCCTTGGGGTGGCCGGTGGTGCCCGAGCTGTAGAGCTGGGAGCAGACGTCGTCGTCAGCCGCCGGGATTCTCTCGAAGTCCGAGTCGTGGGCGTCTCGCCAGTCCCGATAGGCCACGTCATCGCCGGCATCACCGATGACCACGACGGTCGTGACGTGCTCCAAGTCGCCCCGGAAGGCCGCTAGGTGATCGGCGAACTCCTCGTGGATCACCAGCACCGTGGCCTGCGAGTCGTTGACGATGTAGGCCATCTCCGGCGGGGCGAGGCGCCAGTTGACGGCCACGGTCACTGCGTTCCGGTAGGCGCAGCCGAAGAGCACCTCGACGTACTCGACTGAGTTCTTGTCGATGAAGGCCACCCTGTCCTGAGAGCCGACGCCGTCGGCGGCCAGGGCGTTGGCCACCCGGCCGGCCCGAGCCTTCATCTCGTTCCATGAGGTCCTGTCGTCGCCGATGACGAACATGTCGCGGTCGCCGTGTGCGGCGGTCCCGAGGTCGAGCACGTCGGCGAAGTTCTTGACTGCGGTGAGTTCCATGGGGCTGAACTTACTCCCCGGTGACGGCCTGAATTCCAGCCGCTACGGGAGCACTACTACGGTCCGCGTCATGGCAATCCCTCTTGACATGATGGCGTCGCCACTACCCCTGCGGCAGGTGGGTGACCTGGCCCGGCGAGCCGAGGACGCGGGCTTCGGCACGCTGTGGTTCACCGAGGGCGGACGGACCGCCTCGTTGTCGTGTGCGACTGCAGCGCTGGCCACGGAGCGGCTCGGACTGGGCACGGCCATCGCCGTGGCCTTCCCCCGCAGCCCCATGCTCACAGCCCAGATGGCCTGGGAGTTGGCTGAGGCCACTGGCGGCCGCTACGTCGTCGGCCTCGGAACCCAGGTCCGGGCCCACGTGGAGCGTCGCTATAGCAGTGACTACGCCCAGCCGGGACCGCGTCTAAGGGAGTACGTGCGCGCTGTGAAGGCGATCTTCCGGGCCTTCAGAGGCGATGAAGACCTTGCCTTTGAGGGCAAGCACTACTCATTCACCTTGCTGCCCCGGGCCTGGTCTCCGGGACCCATCGACGCCGCCGACCCGCCTGTGTACGTCTCGGCCGTCCTACCGTGGATGAGCCGCATGGCCGGCGCCGAATGCGACGGGGTCCACATCCACCCCATGCACTCCCTCGGCTGGCTCACCGAAGTGCAGTTGCCTTTGGTCGCCGAGGGTGCGACCTCGGCCGGGCGCAGCCTCGGCGACGTCACCGTGGTGTGCCCGGTGATCGCCGCTGTGGGCGA
>JAZADN010000075.1:0-2628 GCA_036123585.1 Actinomycetota bacterium
CCCGACCTCGACCAGCTCGCCCCGTGGCTCGAGATCTCCGCCGAACGCTTCCCCGTATTCGCCGAGGCCGGCATCAAGCAGGTGGTCAGCGGCCCCATCACCCACACCCCCGACGGCGGCTACCTCATGGGCCCCGCCGCCGGGCACCGCAACTACTGGTTCTGCGCCGGGGCGTCGATCGGCATCACCCAGGGCCCGGGCGCCGGGAAGTACCTCGCCCAGTGGATGGCCCACGGCCAAACCGAGATCAACGTCCGCGAGATGGACCCCCGCCGCTTCGGCCCCTGGTCCGACCTCCAGTACACGATCGACAAGTCGATCGACGAGTACCACGAGATGTACCAGGTGCGGATGCCCGGCGAGTACCGGTCTGCCGGCCGGCCGCTCAAGCGCACCCCCATCGCTGATCGGCTCGACGCGCTCGGCGCCCAGTGGCAGGACGTATGGGGCTGGGAGCGCCCCCGCTACTACGGCGAAGCCGAGGAGTACTCGTGGCGCCGCTCCAACGCGCACGACATCGTGGCCGCCGAGTGCGTCGGAGTGCGCGACCGAGTCGGCATCGCCGACCTCACCGCCTTCGCCAAGTTCGAGGTGACCGGCGCCGACGCCGAAGCCCTCCTCGGCCGCCTCTCGGCCAACCGCCTCCCAGCCCGCGACGGCGGGACCCGCCTCGTCCATATGCTCACCGAACTCGGCGGCATCGAGTGCGAGATGACCGTCACCCGCCTCGGCAACGGCCGGTTCTGGCTCAACTCGGCCATCGCCGGGACCGAGCACGACCACGACTGGCTCGTCCAGCACGTCGAACCCGGCGAGGACGTCACCGTCGTCGACCGCACAGACGAGTTCGCCATCCTCGGCGTCACCGGCCCCCGGGCCCGGGACGTCCTCGCCGCCGGCACCGACGCCGACCTCTCCAACGACGCCTTCCCCTGGCTCACCGCACAGGAGATCGACGTGGCCGGCGTGCCGTGCATAGCCCTGCGGGTCAGCTACGTCGGCGAGCTCGGCTGGGAGCTCCACCACCCCATCGACCGCATGCCCGAGCTGTACGACGCCCTGGTGGCCGCCGGCGAACCCCACGGCATGGTCCACTTCGGCTCGTCGGCCATGAACGCCATGCGCCTCGAGAAGGCATACAAGGCGTGGGGCGGGGAGCTCACCACCGAGATCACCCCCGTCGAGGCCCGCCTCGGCCGGTTTGTCGACGTCGACTCCGGCCGTGAATTCCTCGGTCGCGGCGCCACCCTGGCCCGGCGCGACCAGGAGGTCGGCGGCCAGGCCCTCGACATGGTCCTGGTCTACTGCGAGGTCGACGCCGCCGATTCTGACTGCCGCGGCAACGAGCCCTGCTACGCCCCCGGCGGCACCGACTGCATGGGCATCACGACGGGCGGCGCCTGGGGGCACACCGTCGGCAGGTCCCTGGCCTTCGCCTACGTAGACCCGGCCTTCGAGGCTCCCGGCTCCACCTTCGAGGTCACCCTGTTCGGCGAACGCCACACCGCCACCGTCCTGGCCCACGCCGCCCACGACCCGGACAACGAGAGGCTCCGGGCATGAGCGCACCCGGGAAGCGCACCGGACGGGCTGGAGGACGCGCCGCCCGCGTCGCAGCCCGGGCCGCCGGACCCACTGAGGACGAGAAGGCGGTCCGCCCCGGCCTAGCCGGCGGCCGCTACCAGCCACTCACCGACTCCGAGTGCCGGACCGTCTACGACACCGCACTCACCCTGCTCGAGGAGTTCGGGATGGGCCAACCCATTGAGGAGTTCATCGAAGTGATCGTCCCGGCAGGCGGCTGGGTCGACGACGACGGCCGCCTCCACTTCCCCCGCACGCTGGTCGAGGAGATGATCGGCATGGCGTGCAAGGAGTTCACCTGGCACGGCTTCGACGACGACCGATCCATCGTGGTCGGCGGCGACCGGGTCCACTTCGGCACCGCCGGCGCCGCGGTCTCGGTCTACGAAGACGAGACTCGCAAGCACCGCCCGTCGGTCCTCCAAGACGTCTACGACGTGGCCCGCCTCGTCGACACCCTCGAACACGTCCACTTTCACGTCCGCACCTTGGTGCCACGCGACATGGTCGAGGCCCGAGACCTCGACGTGAACACCGCCTACGCCATCGTCATGGGCACCTCCAAGCCCATCGGCACGTCTTTCTTCCAACCCGAACACGTCCACGAGGTCGTCGACCTGTACGACGAGATGCTCGGCGGCCGGTCCGGCTCGTTCGCCGAGCGTCCGTTCTGCGTAGCCAACAACACGTTCGTCGTCCCGCCACTGCGCTACGCCGAGGACGCCGTGAAGTCGATGGTCGCCCAGGTCCGCTCCGGCATGCCCATCAACCTGCTGTCAGCCGGGCAGGCGGGCGCCACGTCGCCCGCAGCGCTGGCCGGGTCGCTGGCCCAAGCCCTCGCCGAGTGCCTGTCCGCTCTGACCTGCGTCAACCTGCTGCGGCCCGGCCACCCGTGCGTGATGGGCCTGTGGCCGTTTGTCTCCGACCTCCGCACCGGCGCCATGAGCGGCGGCTCCGGCGAGGAGGCGGTACTGAACGCTGCAGCTGCCCAGGTGGCCAACTGGCTGGGCCTGCCGTCGGGCGTGGCCGCCGGGATGGCCGACT
>JAZADN010000076.1:0-25870 GCA_036123585.1 Actinomycetota bacterium
GCGGCGGGGTCACACCCGTTCCCATTCTGAACACGGCAGTTAAGCCCGCCAGCGCCGATGGTACTTGGGACGAGTGTCCCTGGGAGAGTAGGACGCCGCCGGATTTCGAACGCTACGAGCGGGGCCCAAGGGCCCCGCTCGAGCGCGTTTTGGGACCTTTCGCTTGGTCCGGCCCGAAGCGGCCGTGCCCGCGGTCAGAGCCTGATGGGTGGCCTCCAGTCGAGGGGCGGGGAGGAGGGCGACCGGTAGGGTCCACGGCCATGTCGACCGGTAGCCGAGGGAATCATGGGCAGGGTCGGGGCCGGGGCGACTCCAAGCCCGGCGGCCGATCGGGCGGTGGGACCCGAGGTGGATCTGGCCGCAAGGGGGATGGTGGTGGCGGCCCCCGTCGCGGCGGTGAGAGATCGCGTGGCGACTCGAACCGATCGAGCGGAGGCCCGCGTCGTGACGGTGGCAGTGGCCGGGGTGGGGCTCGCCGTGACTCCGGCGACAAGCGTGGCGGCCAGCGCTCTGATCGGCACCGAGGGCCTCGCGAGGATCGGCGAAAACGCGGTCCTGATGCGGCTGGTCCGGAGTCGTGGGGCGGGGTGGCCCGGCGAGGAGCCGGCAAGCTGAAGCGGGAAGAGAGCGAGGATCGACCGGAACGCAACGAACGGACGGCCGAGCGGACCACCCGGCCGCAGCGGCCGGAACCCGAGCGGGACGATCGCCTCCGGTCCGAGGCCGCTGAGGCCGTGGCCCGCGGTGGCCGGAAGCGTCGAGCCATCTCGGGGCCGCGCCCCCTCGCGCGCAACCGGCTCCCCGATGCCCCGCGTCGGCTTCCTGAGGCCGACGTTCTCCTGCGCCGTGCCCTTGGCGACCGGTCAGGCGGCCGGGCCGCAGGACGCCTGACCGAGGCGGCGCGGGCCTTCTCCGAGGAAAGGTTTCATGACGCCCGACGCATCCTTACCCAACTCGACCAGCGGGCGCCCGGCGTCCCCGAAGTGGTCGAGTTGCTCGGCCTCGTCAACTATCGAATGGGGCACTGGAGGGCCGCTGTCAAACGCCTCGAAGCCTTCCGCGACCTGACCGGGAGCACCGAACAACATCCGGTGCTGGCCGACAGCCACCGGGCGCAGGGGAGGTGGGCTGATGTCGAGATGCTTTGGATCGAACTGCGGGATGCCTCGCCCAGTGGTCCACTTGTCACCGAAGGCCGCCTCGTCGCCGCGGGAGCCTTGGCTGATCAGGACCGGCTGGCCGAGGCCGTGGCACTGTTGGAGAAGGGCTGGCGGGTCCCGTCGAGGACAAGCGACCATCACCTCCGGCGGGCCTATGCGTTGGCCGACCTCTACGAGCGTTCCGGTGCCGAGCCGCGGGCTCGTGAACTCTTCACCTGGGTGAGGGACCACGACCAGGGCTTTGCCGATGTGGCCGCCCGCGTCCGGGCGCTCTCCTGACCGGAAAGCCCTGACAGACTCGTAACGATGGAAACCGACGAGCCGTGGGATGGGGAGCGCGAAGCGGAGGCCTCCGACGAAGTGCTGCTGGTCGATGAGCCGGCCGAGGGCGTCCGCCGGCTGACCTTGAATCGTCCGGAGAAGCGCAACGCCCTCAACCATCCGCTCCGGGGAGCGATCCTCGACGCGCTGGTGGCCGCCGACGTCGACGAATCGGTCCGGGTCACCATCCTCCGTGGTGCCGGGACCTGCTTCTCGGCCGGCTACGACCTAGGTGGAGGCAGCGAGGGCCACGACCTGCCGTACCCCACGGCACCCGGGGACGGCCAGTGGCCCCGCCACGTCACCGATGGGTGGATGGGGATCTGGGACCTGGCCAAGCCGGTCATCGCCCAAGTCCATGGCTGGTGCCTGGCTGGTGGTAGCGAGCTGGCCACCGGATGCGACCTGGTATACGTGGCCACCGACGCCCGCATGGGCTATCCAGCGGTGCGGTTCGGGGTGCCCGACATGCACTTTCATGCTTGGTTCCTGGGTATGCGGAAGGCCATGGAGATGATGGTCACCGGCGACCACCTCACCGGCCTCGAGGCCGTGGAGTTGGGGTGGGCCAACGCGGCGTTTCCCGAGGACGACCTCGACGAGTCGGTGCTGGCCGTGGCGTCCCGCATAGCGACGATGCCGCCCGACGTGGTGCAACTCAACAAGCGGGCCGTGCACCGCCAAATGGAGTACATGGGCATGCGGGCCGGAATCCGGGCCGGCACCGAACTATGCGCGCTGGGGACCCACACCGACGCCATGGCCGACTTCCTGGCCGGCGTCCGCTCCGAAGGCCTCACCGGTGCGCTGCAACGTCGGGACGAGCCTTTCGGCGACTACCGGACCGGCGGCTAGGCCTCCGGGAAAGCGTGTGACCCATTTTCCACCAGGGAACCGCCGTCAGATCATGACCGTCGTTGGGGCGCGCGGTTAGGGTCCGAGCCGTACCCCGACGACATCCGTCGGAGCGCGAGCGACCAGAGGCAACGAGGCCGGGTGGAGGTAGCGACGTGACGGACATCGCGGAGGCCCTGTCGGCGCCCGCTCTGGACCAGGTCATCATTCGGTTCGCTGGCGACAGCGGCGATGGCATGCAGTTGACTGGCGACCGCTTCACCAATGCCAGCGCCATGTTCGGCAACGACCTGGCCACCCTGCCCGAGTACCCGGCCGAGATCAGGGCCCCCGCCGGCACTCTGGCGGGCGTCTCCGCATTCCAGGTTCATATCTCAGACCACGACATCACAACGCCGGGCGACGCCCCGGACGTGCTGGTGGCCATGAACCCTGCAGCACTCAAGTCTGACCTCCACACGCTGGTGCTCGGCGGAACGCTGATCGTCAACAAGGACACCTTCGAGGAGCGCAACCTGGCTAAGGCCGGATACGACCACGACCCGCTCCAGGACGAGGACCTTGCCGGCTACCGGCTCATAGAGGTTCCGATGACGTCACTGACCAAGGACGCCTGCGCCGAGCTCGGGGTCAAGCCTCGCGACGCCGACAGGTCAAAGAATTTCTTCGCCCTCGGCCTCCTGTCGTGGATGTACAGCCGCCCGGTCGAGCCGACGATGGACTGGATCGACTCCAAGTTCGCAGGCAAGGACGCCGTCATCGCTGCCAACAAGGCCGCCTTCAACGCCGGCCACGCATACGGCGAGACGGCCGAGCTGGGCTCCCAACGGGTCATCATCAAGGCTGCGCCGCTGGAGGCGGGCACCTACACCAACATCAACGGCAACACGGCGTTGTCTTGGGGTCTGGTGGCCGCCTCCCAGATCAGCGGCCTGCCGCTGTACCTGGGTTCGTATCCCATCACCCCGGCGACGGACATTCTCCACGAGTTGTCCAAGCACAAGGCCTTCGGTGTGACCACCTTCCAGGCCGAGGACGAGATCGCCGCGGTCGGTGCAGCGATCGGCGCCTCCTACGGCGGCTCACTGGGAGTGACCACGACCAGCGGCCCCGGCGTAGCCCTCAAGGGCGAGGCCATTGGCCTGGCTGTCAGCCTCGAACTGCCGCTCATCATCGTTGACATCCAGCGGGGCGGACCGTCGACTGGCCTGCCCACCAAGACCGAGGCGGCCGATCTCCTCATGGCGCTTTATGGCCGCCACGGAGAGTCGCCCATGCCGGTAGTCGCCGCCCGCACCCCGTCGGACTGTTTCGACGCTGCCATCGAAGCGGCTCGAATCGCCCTCGAGCACCAGACGCCGGTGATGCTCCTGTCCGACGGCTATCTGGCCAACGGATCGGAACCGTGGCGCCTGCCCGACGTGGCCGACCTGCCGTCCATCGAGGTGGAGTACGCCACCTCGTTCAACATGATGAACGAGGACGGTGAGGAGATCTTCTGGCCGTTCAAGCGCGACGAAGACCTGAAGCGTCCCATCGCTCTACCGGGCACGCCGGGGCTGATGCACCGCATCGGCGGAATCGAGAAGGCCGACGGTTCGGGCAACGTCAGCTACGACCCGGAGAACCACGAGCGGATGGTCCACCTGAGGGACCAGCGCATCGCCTCCATTCCGGTACCCGACGCCGTCTTGGAGCCCGATTCGACAGGTGACGCGGACCTGCTGGTTGTCGGCTGGGGTTCGACCTGGGGGGCCATCGCCGGCGCCTGTCGGCGCGTCCATGCAGCCGGGGAGACCGTCGACCACGTCCACCTGACCCACCTCAACCCGCTGCCGGCCAACCTCGGCGACCTGTTGGGCTCCTATCGTCGGATCCTCGTCCCCGAGTTGAACCTCGGCCAGTTGGTCAAGGTGCTGCGGGCCGAGTACCTGGTCGACGCCCGGCCGCTGTCCAAGGTGAAGGGCCAACCCTTCACGGCAGGGGAGGTCGAGCACGCCATCAACGAGGTGATCGCCGAACTGGGTGGGGCCTCGAACGGGGAGGAACCCGGATGACTGACCTGGCGAGCCCATTGCACCACGCAACCTCGGTGGACGACGCGCCGGCACCCGAGACCAGCCGGGCCGACTGGTCGAGCGATCAGGAGGTCCGCTGGTGCCCGGGGTGCGGCGACTACTCAATCCTCACCGCACTGCAACTGCTCATGCCGGAGCTCGGTGCTCGACGGGAGAAAACGGTGTTCATCTCGGGCATCGGCTGCGCGGCCCGGTTCCCCTATTACATGAACACCTACGGGGTGCACACCATCCACGGTCGGGCCCCAGCGGTGGCCACCGGCCTGGCCATGGCCCGTCCCGACCTGGACGTCTGGGTCATCGGCGGCGACGGCGACATGCTGTCCATCGGCGGCAACCACCTGATCCACGCATTGCGACGGAATGTCAACCTCAACGTCCTCCTGTTCAACAACCAGATCTACGGCCTGACCAAGGGCCAGTTCTCGCCGACCAGCCAGAAAGGCAAAGTGACCAAGTCGTCTCCGGTCGGACTGGTTGCCCGTCCGTTCAACCCGATCAGCGTGGCGTTGGGAGCCGAGGCGACGTTCGTGGCCCGGACCCACGACATGGATCGCCACCACATGCAGGAGACGTTCCGTCGGGCCCACCAGCACGAGGGGGCGGCGTTCGTAGAGGTGCTCCAGAACTGCAACGTCTTCAACGACGGGGTGTTCTCCAGCCTCACCAAGAAGGACGTCCGCGACGACATGCTGATCGAACTGGAGCACGGCAAGCCGATCCTGTTCGGCTCCGAGAATCAGTACGGCGTGTCCCGTCGGCCGGAAGGCCTAGTGATCGTCGACGTGGCTGAGGCGGGGATCGAGAACATCCTCGTCCACGACGAGGGCATCCGGAACCCGTCGACCGCCTTTTCATTGTCCCGGCTCGCCAAGACGCCGGCCACGCCGACGCCCATAGGGGTGTTCAGGGCCATCGAGCGGGGCGAGTTCGGATCGTCGGTCGCGGCCCAGATCCGGGAAGTCCAGGCGCAGGTCGGAAAGGGCGACCTGGCCGACCTATTGCGCTCACAGCCGACCTGGGAGGTCTAGGCCGCCGGGCTTGCCATGCCGTGGGCACTCGACCTCGACGGGGTCGTCTGGCGGGGTATCGAGGGCATCCCTGGGTCCGCCGAGGCGGTTCGACTCCTTCAGGAGGCCGGCGAGCGTGTCCTCTTCGTGACCAACAACTCTGGCCGGCCGGTGTCCGACACCGTGGACAAGTTGGCCGGGCTTGGGATCGACGCCATGGGCGGGGTCGTCACCTCCGGAATGGCCGCCGCGGCGCTCGTCTCGCCGAGTGAGCGGGTCCTGGGGATGTGCGGTCCCGGCTGTCGGGAGGAACTGGAACGCGTCGGTGCCGAGGTGGTTCGCGACGGCCCGGCCGACGCGGTGGTCGTCGGTTTCCACGACGACTTCGACTACTGGCGACTGACGGCGGCGGTGCAGGCCGTCCTAGGTGGAGCGCGCCTGATCGGGACCAACGACGACGTGACATTTCCGGCCCACGACGGGCTCCGGCCTGGTGCCGGCTCGTTGCTGGCGGCCGTGAGGGCCGCAACGGGCGTGGAGCCCGAGCTGGCCGGCAAGCCCTATGGCCCGATGTGCGAGGTGGTGCAGTCGCTGGTCGCCGCCGTCGACGGGGAGTGCGTGATGGTCGGCGACCGCCCCGATACCGATGGACGATTTGCGCGGGCATTGGGCTGGCGGTGGTCGCTGGTGCTGTCCGGCCTGGTCGGGGTCGACGACTTGCCGGTCGACCCGGAGCCGGACACCGTCCACGACGACCTGTTGGCCGCCGTGCGCGACCACCTGGGTTGAGCCGGGAACCGCAGGTGGAACAGTGAGCGCCCGCCGCCGCCTAGACCTCGAGTTGGTTCGCCGAGGACTGGTCGACGGACGTACCGCGGCCCGCGAGGTCATCGAGGCCGGTCGGGTAACCGTGGACGGTGCGCCGGCCGACAAGCCAGCCCGCCTCGTCGACCCCGGTCAGGCCTTGGTGCTCTCCGGGCCGCCTCCCCGCTACGTGTCTCGCGGTGGGCGAAAACTGGAGGCCGCACTGGTCGGCTTCGGTCTCGACCCGACGGGTCTGGCTGCCGTCGACGTCGGGTCCAGCACCGGCGGGTTCACCGACTGCCTGCTCCAACACGGAGCGTCGTCGGTGGTGGCCCTCGACGTGGGGCGGGGGCAACTCAACCAGCGCCTGCGTGACGACGCCCGAGTGTCGGTCCACGAGCGCACCAACGTCCGGGGCATAGAGGTGAGTGCTCTCGGCGGACCGTTCCAACTGCTGGTGGGCGACCTGTCGTTCGTCTCGCTTCGAACCGTCATGGCTGACCTGGTCCGACTGGTGGCCGGAGGGGGGACGATGATCCTGCTGGTCAAACCGCAGTTCGAGGCCGGGAAGGCCGAAGTGGACCGGGGAAGAGGGGTGGTCCGGGACCCCGGGGTCTGGGAAACAGTGCTCGAGGAGGTCGACGGCTCGGTCCGGGACCACGGAGCGGCCATCATGGGGGGCATGCCCTCTCCGATCACCGGTGCTGACGGAAACGTGGAGTTCCTGGTCGAGGTGCGCCTCGGCGCCGACTCGGCGGCGGTTCCGCCGCTTAACGTCGCGGAGCTCGTGAACACCGTCGGCCGGTCCGGGGAGGAGGGTGCCTGATGGCTGCGGTGCTCCTAGTGGTGCACGAGGAGCGAGCGGAGGCGGTGGCCCAGGCCGACTCGCTGGCCACCTCTCTCCGGGCCGACGGGAACGTCGTGACCCGTTCCGACGAGTCGAGTCCCGCCGACGGCCTGGACGCGATGGCGGTGGACCTAGTGGTGAGCCTGGGCGGTGATGGATCGATCCTGCGTGCCGTCGACTTGCTCGACGGAGAGCCAGTTCCGGTCCTGGGCGTGAACCACGGCGAACTGGGCTATTTGGCCGCCGTCGAGCCCGACGACGCCCACGACGCCGTGGTGCGGACACTGGCCGGCGAGCACGATCTGCAGGAGCGGATGATGCTGCGGGTCGAGGTCTGGCGAAGCGGCAGCGCAAAGCCCGACCTGGTGACGCACGCCCTCAACGAGGCCGTCGTCGAGCGGGCCGCCGGTGGCCAAACCGTCCGGGTCGGGGTGTCGCTGGACGGCGAGCCGTTTGCCTCATACGCCGCCGACGGGCTCATCGCCGCAACGCCGACCGGATCGACGGCGTACGCCTTCTCGGCCCGTGGGCCCATCGTGGACCCGCTACACCGATCCATCCAACTCACTCCGGTATCACCCCACATGCTGTTCGACCGCACCCTGGTTCTTGACCCCGACACCGAGGTGGGACTCGAGGTCTTGGGACGACGGGCGGCGGCATGCACCGTGGACGGCCGCCGGGTGGCCGACCTGGCCGGAGGCGACCGGGTGGCCTGCGCCGCCTCAGACCGGGTGGCCCGGCTGGTGACCTTCGGCGACCGGGGCCTGCGCCGCCTGCTGTCCACCCGCTTCGGCCTAGCCGACCGTTGAGTCCTACCGCCGTGGCGCCGGGTGGCCTGTCACAGGCAGCGGACACCATGGAGGTCGATCGACGGCGCTCGGAGCGCGTCAGCGCCCCGGGCACGAGCATCCTGACGATGGTGGTGGACCATGCTGGTTGAGTTGCGGATTGCCGGGCTCGGAGTGATCGACGAGGTGGAGGTCGTGTTCGGCGACGGCCTCACAGCGGTCACCGGCGAAACCGGTGCAGGCAAGACGATGGTGATGGGAGCCGTCGAGCTCTTGCTGGGAGGCCGGGCCGATCCGTCGATCGTGAGACCCGGCGCCGATGAGGCGATCGTGGAGGGCCGCTTCGTGGTCGGCGACGACGAGCACGTGCTGCGCCGGGTCGTGCCGGCCGACGGACGAAGCCGGGCCTACGTCGACGGACGCCTGGAGACGGCGGCTGGCCTCGCCGAGGTGGCCGCTGGCTTGGTCGACCTGCACGGCCAGCACGCCCACCAGCGACTCCTTAGTGCGGCCGCCCAGCGCGAAGCCCTCGACCGGTTCGGCGCTGTGGACCTGGAACCACTCCGCTCAGCGGAGGCCGAGCTGGCCACCGTCGACGGCGAGCTTGCAGCGCTGGGAGGTGATGAGCGGGCTCGCGTACGCGAAATCGACCTGTTGCGGTTCCAAGTCGCCGAACTGGAGGCCGCCGGGCTGACCGACGCCGACGAGGACGACCGTCTTGCCGCCGAGGAGGGGTTGCTAGGCGACGCGGTGGCCCACCGGGAGGCGGCAGCGACGGCCCTGTCGCTACTCGATGGGGACGGACCGGCCTCCGACGCCGTCGGACGAGGGTTCGCCGCCCTCGAGGGTCGCGTCCCGTTCAACGACCTGACTGACCGGCTAGCCGGTCTCGCCGCCGAGCTGGACGACGTGGCCGCCGAGCTCCGCCGAGTGGCTGAGGGGGTCGACGAGGATCCAGCACGCCTGGCGGCGATCGGAGAGCGGCGCCGGGTGTTGGCCGACCTGCGACGCAAGTACGGAGACGAGCTCTCGTCGGTGCTGGACTACCACGCCGAGGCGGCCGACCGGCTCGCCGCTCTGGAGGACCACGAGGCGATGGCCGCTGGTCTCGATGCCCGCCGGGTGGCCGTGGAGGCCGCCCGCGCCGTCGCCGCAGCTACCGTGCTGGCCGCTCGTCGTCGGGCCGCTCCAGGGCTGGCCGACCGGATCGGTGAACACCTGCGAACCCTCGGGATGCCGACCGCCGCAGTCGAGGTAGCAGTGTCTGGGGAGGCGGGCGAGGTCGTGGAGTTACGGCTGGCCGCCAACTCGGGGACCCCGGCGCTCCCGTTGTCCAAGGTGGCCTCGGGCGGTGAGCTGTCGAGGACGATGTTGGCCGTTGGCCTGGTGTTGACCTCGTCGCCACCCGTCCAACTGTTCGACGAGGTCGACGCCGGGGTGGGGGGCGAGGCCGCCCACCGGATCGGCGAGGCGCTCGCCGCGATGGCCGGCGACCGACAGGTCCTGGTGGTCACCCATCTGGCTCAGGTGGCGGCGTACGCCGACCGGCAGCTGATGGTGGTCAAGGAGGATGACGGCCGCCACGCCACCGCCACGGTTCGTCCGGTGGACGGGGACGACCGGATCGTGGAGCTATCCCGGATGCTGTCCGGCTCGCCGGAGAGCACCACGGCACGGGGACACGCCCAGGAGCTCCTTCGAGCTGCCGGCCGTCCGGGGTGACGACCGACCTTTCCGGAAGCGTCGGCCTCCGCGCGCCCGTCGCTCCACTTGGATAGGTTGAACTCCCGTGACGAAACACATTTTCGTGACGGGAGGGGTGGCGAGTGGCCTCGGGAAGGGTCTGACCGCGGCATCGCTCGGTCGACTCCTGAAGCAGCGGGGGCTCCGGGTCGTCATCCAGAAGTTGGACCCGTACATCAACGTGGACCCCGGCACGATGAACCCCTTCGAGCACGGTGAGGTCTTCGTCACGGATGACGGCGGGGAGACCGACCTTGACCTCGGGCACTACGAACGGTTTATCGACGAGAACCTGACTCGGGACTCGAACGCCACCACCGGTTCCATCTACTCGTCGGTGATCGCTGCCGAGCGGCATGGCGAATACCTCGGCCGGACTGTCCAGGTGATCCCGCACATCACCGACGAGATTCAGCGTCGCATTCGCCGCTTGACCGGCGACGACGTCGACGTGCTCATCACCGAGGTGGGAGGCACGGTCGGCGACATCGAGATCCTCCCGTTCCTGGAGGCCATCCGGCAGTTTCGCCTCGACGTGGGGCCGACGAACGTCTGCTACGTGCACGTCGCCCTCGTGCCTTACATCGCCCCGTCGGGCGAGCACAAGACCAAGCCCACCCAGCACTCGGTGACCGAGTTGCGAAGCGCAGGCATCCAGCCCGACGCGATCGTGTGCCGGAGCGACGAGCCGATCAGCGACGACCTGGAGCGGAAGATCTCCCGCTTGTCGAACGTGCCGTTCTCCGGCGTGGTCAACTGTCCGGACGCCGGGAGCCTCTACGAGATCCCGCTGGTGGTCCACGACGAGGGTCTCGACCAGTTCGTGTGCGACGCCCTGCACCTCATCACAGATCCGCCGGACCTTGATGAGTGGCGGGCACTCAACGAACGGGTGGCCCGGGCCACGACGCCAGTCCGCATCGGCCTGATCGGCAAGTACGTGAGCCTGGTCGATGCCTACCTGTCGGTCGTCGAGTCACTCAACCACGCCGGGATCCACCACGGGGCCGACGTCCAGATCGACTGGATCCAGGCCGAGGACGTGGAGGGCCTGCTCGGCGAGAACCGACTGCGGGATCTCGATGGGATCGTCATCCCCGGCGGCTTCGGTGAACGGGGCGTGGAGGGGAAGATCGCCGCGGCGGGTTTCGCCCGGGAGAACGACGTTCCTTGTCTCGGCCTGTGCCTCGGCCTGCAGTGCATGACAATCGAGTTCGCTCGCAACGCTCTGGGCCTGGAACGGGCGCATTCCAGCGAGTTCGACCCGTCCTCGCCCCACCCGGTCATCGACCTCATGGAGTCGCAGCGGGACGTGTCGGACATGGGAGGCACGATGCGACTCGGTGCCTACGTGGCCCAACTCAAGTCCGGTTCTCGGGTGGCTGAGATCTACGGCACCGACGTGGTGTCCGAGCGGCACCGCCACCGATACGAGTTCAACCCCAAGTACCGCGCCCGCTTCGAGGGCACCAGGTTCACCTGCTCTGGCGAGTCTCCTGACGGACGCCTGGTTGAGTTCATCGAGTTGGACGATCATCCGTTCTGGATCGCCACCCAGGCTCACCCCGAGTTCAAGAGCCGACCCGATCGACCGGCCCCGCTGTTCCGAGGGTTCATCGGTGCCGCCCTCGAGCGAGCAGCTGGCCGCAATCCGCAACTCATCCCGGTCGACGCCGAGTCGGCCGACTGACCACCTCCCGGGACGCCACCTCGTGAGCGGAGCGGGCTTCGTCCGGACCGGAGAGACGGTCCTGCACCGGGGCCACGTCATTACGTTGACCGCGGCGACCTTCACCGGGCCTGCCGGCGAGGTGATGGAGCGCGACGTCGTCCACCATCCTGGAGCGGTGGCCGTCGTGCCCGTAGATGGCGACGAGGTTGTTCTGGTCCGCCAGTACCGCCCGGTTCTGGAGCGCGAAATGCTGGAGATCCCAGCCGGGAAGCTGGACGTGCCCGGCGAGGACCTGATGGACGCCGCCCGGCGGGAGTTGATCGAAGAGGCGGGCTTGGACGCCCCAGAGCTCGTCGAGCTCTGCCAGTTCCACAACTCGATCGGCTTCTGCGACGAGCACACAACCATCTACCTGGCTACCGACCTTGTCCCGGCCGAGCCGAATGCGGTGAGCGTCGAGGAGCAGTACCTGACGGTGGAACGTGTACTCCTGGCTGACGCGGAGGGATTGATCGAAGACGGAACGATCACCGACGCAAAGACGATCATCGGCTTGCTGCGCGCCCTGGCCCGTCTGCGCGGCTGAACCGGGAACGGTGGGAGGGCCGGTGAGTCGGGTGCTGCACCTGGCCCGACGGTTCGTCCTGTCCCTGTGGCCCGGTGGACCGGACCGGACCGACGACCTTTGGGCCCGAAGCCGCCTGCTGGCCGGCGAGGTCGCTCTCTGGGGACGGATGTCCGGGCCGGACCGAAGACATGCGGTGACGGTGGCCCGACGGGTGGAGGGATCGCTCGGCGTCGACGTCGAACGACGGGTGCTGGCAGCCGCTTTGCTCCACGACGTGGGCAAGGTCGACAGCAGCCTGTCGACGCCCGTCCGGGTGGTCGCCACCCTCGCCGGCCTTGCGGGTGGAGCCCGTGTTCACGCAGGCCACGGCCGAATCGCCCGCTACCTGCACCATCCCGAAATCGGATCCCGACTGCTCGTCGAGGCGGGGAGCGACCCCCTGACTTCGGCCTGGGCAGCCGAGCACCACCTGCCACCGGACCAGTGGACGGTGGATCGCCAGATCGGCGAGGCCCTCCGGGCGGCCGACGACGACTGAGCGGTCAGCAGAGCCGTCCAGTCAGGGCCGGGGAAGCAGTCCGAGATTGCTGCGGACCCGGTCGAGGGTCGCCGAGGCCACCGCCCGGGCCTTATCGGCACCCAACTTGAGCAACCGATCGGTCTCGGCCGGGTCGGCGGCCAATTCGTGGTACCGATCCTGGACCGGTCGCAGGACCTCGATGACCGCCTCGGCGGTGGCGGCCTTCAGGTCTCCGTACCTTTCGATGCCGGTCGCAGCGTCAGCAGGAGGCCGGCCGGTGGCCGCTCCCAGGATGGACAGCAGGTTCGAGACCCCGGGCTTGGCCACCGGGTCGTAGCGGACCTCGGTCTCGCTGTCGGTGACGGCCCGCTTGAATTTCCTATCGATGGCAGCCGGGTCGTCCAGCAGCAGGATCGTCCCCTGGGCGCCGTCCTCGGACTTCGACATCTTGTTCTCGGGGTGCTGGAGGTCCATGATCCGAGCCCCGGCCGCTGGGATGACCGCTTCGGGAACCACGAACGTCTCGCCGTACCGGCTGTTGAACCGCACCGCGATGTCGCGGGCCAACTCGATGTGCTGGCGCTGGTCCTCGCCGACAGGCACCTGGTCGGTGTCGTAAAGAAGGATGTCGGCTGCCTGCAGCGCTGGGTAGGTGAACAGGCCGCCGGAGACGAAGTCGGCCCCATCGGACTTGTCCTTGAACTGGGTCATGCGACGCAACTCGCCGAACGAGGCGGTGCATTCCATGATCCATGCGCACTCGGCGTGCTCGGTGAGGTGGCCCTGGACGAAGACGGTGGATCGGTCTGGGTCGAGGCCTACGGCGAAGAGCACCTGGGCCAGGGAGCGGGTGGCGGCACGCAATTCGTCGGGATCGTGGGGCACGGTCAAGGCGTGCAGGTCCACGACGCAGTAGACGGCGTCGGCCTCGTCCTGCATGGTCACCCAGTTGTGAAGGGCGCCGAGGAGGTTGCCGAGGTGCACCGAACCAGTGGGCTTGATACCGGAGAAGACCCGTGCCATGGCCGGTCAGAGTACCCGGGGTCCGACGACGCGCTGGGATTACCTGGTCCGTTGGGGATCGGACCGGCCGCCCGAGACCGGTTCTGTTGGACCAGTAGATTGCCGACTATGCCACCCTCCCCTAAAGCGCCGCGCCGCACCCCCGCCCGTGCCCGGGCTCTGGTGGCGGTGGCCCTACTGTCCTTCGGCTCGCTGGCCGGCTGTGGATCCTCTGGTGGCGGACCGCGGGACGAGTTCACCCAGCAGGACTTCGACGAGTTCAACCGCTGGTGCCTGGACGTGGGCATGGAGACGCCGGAGAAGTGCCTCGAGGTGTCCGAACTGATCCGCTTCCACGTCAACGAGGCAGGCCACAAGTGGGTCGACGAGGCATGCCTGGTGTACGAGATGCAGCGGGACGTGGTCGGCTTTGGCCTCTACAACTCCTGGGACTGCATCGAGGAGTGAGCCGGGCTCTCGGCAATGCACCGCGGTCCGCACCTGAGTCCCTAGGGTCACGCCGGTGAGCGTCACTGTCACCACGGCCGTCTACGAGGGCCCGTTCGATCTGCTGCTCAACCTCATCCTGAAAGAGGAGATCGAGCTCTACGAGGTCTCCCTCTCGTCGATCGTGGACGCCTACCTGGCCGAGTTGGAGCGGCTCGAGGCCCTCGACCTCGAGATGGCAACCGAGTTCCTGCTGATCGCCGCCATTCTCGTCGAGCTCAAGACCCGTCGACTTCTGCCCGGTCGAGCCGGAGTTGACGACGACGACGAGTTCGGTCTTTGGGAGGAACGTGACCTCCTACTGGCCCGGCTGCTGGAGTGCAAGACCTTCAAGGACGCTGCAGTGGTGCTACGCCGTCTGGCTGCTGAGGCGGCGCGGTCATGGCCCCGTCGAGCCGGCCTCGAGGAGCGGTTCCTCCGTATAGCACCCGACTTGCTCGACGGCGTCACGGCGGACGACCTACGGGCGGCTTGCCTGAGCGGCCTCGCCCCTCGCCCGTCGGTGCACGTCGAGATCGAGCACATCGCCCCCATTAGGGTCAGCGTGGCCGACGCGGTGGCCGAGTTGGTTGACGAGATCCCCCGTTCGGGCACGGTCACCTTCCGCCACCTGACCCGTGGCCTGGTCGATCGGATCGAGATCGTGGTCCGCTTCCTTGCCGTCCTCGAGCTCTACAAGCAGGGCGTCGTGGAGGTCGACCAGTTCGGGGCCTTCGGCGACATCCACGTGGGGTGGCGCCCGGGCGCCGAGCCGAGCGACGTGGACCTGATCGACGCGTACGAGGGCTGACGGAGCCGTGGAGGACCAGGTGGCCCCCAACGGGGAAGTGCCGGAGCTCGACGAGCGGACGATCGAGGTGCGCCGGGCCGTCGAGGCGATCCTCATGGTGGCCGTGGACCCGGTGCCGCCGAATCTGCTGGCCCAGTTGCTGGAGGTCTCGACGGCGAGCGTAGAGGAGCAGTGCGCGGCACTGGCCGAGAGCTACGAGGACGACGGTCGGGGCTATGCCCTGGTCCGAGTGGGCGGTGGCTACCGTTTCCAGAGCCATCCCGACCAGGCTCCGTGGGTGGAACGCTTCGTCCTAGAGGGCCAGACCAGCCGGCTGACCGCTGCGGCCTTGGAAACGCTGGCCATCGTGGCCTACAAGCAGCCCATCTCCCGGGCGCAGGTGTCGGCCATCCGCGGTGTGGACGCCGAGGGCGTGCTGCGAACCCTGCAGCAACGGGGGTGGATTGACGAGCTCTCCCGAGATCCCGGGCCGGGCAACGCAATTCTTTATGGAACGACTCGTGAGTTCCTGGAGCGGATGGGACTCGATAGTGCCGCCGACCTCCCGCCGTTGGGTGATTTTGTGCCCGGACCGGAGGTGGTCGAGGCTCTCGAGCACGGCCTGATGGCCGACTCGGGGAGCGATATGGGGGTCGAGGCCGTTGTGGTGACCGATGCCGACTCCGAAGCGGTGGTCGGCGAGGCTCAGCCGGTCGAGGCTCCCGAGGGCTGACCGGTGACCGGCCCGGATCCGGCCGCCGGCCGTGGGGCCGACGCACCAGAGGGGGAGCGCCTCCAGAAGGTGCTGGCCCGGGTGGGGATCGGCAGTCGCCGGTCCTGTGAGGAGTTGATCGCTGACGGGCGGGTGACCGTCGACGGTGAAGTGGCGGCGCTCGGACGACGGGTGGATCCCGAGACGGCCCGCATCGCCGTGGACGGGGCGCCGGTCGGTGTGAGGCCCGACCTCGTCCACCTCCTTCTGCATAAGCCTGCCGGGGTAGTAACCACCGCCGATGACCCCCAAGGTCGGCCTACGGTGGTCGAACTGGTCCCCGCCGAACCGCGGGTATTTCCGGTGGGGCGTCTCGACGTAGACACCGAGGGCCTCCTCCTGCTGACCAACGACGGAGAGCTGGCCCACCGCCTCGCCCACCCGTCCTACGGCGTGGAGAAGGAGTACGTGGCCGAGGTCGACGGGGTGCCAACCCGAGCCTCCCTGCGTCGCCTCCGGGAGGGCGTCGACCTGGACGACGGACTGACCGCTCCAGCCAGGGCCTCGTTGGTTGGTGACGCTCCGGACGGTTCTGCCCTGCTGCGGTTGACGATTCACGAGGGTCGAAACCGTCAGGTCCGTCGCATGTGCGATGCGATAGGACACCCGGTGCGGCGCCTGGTCCGCACCCGCATCGGTCCGATCGCCGACCGGGCATTGGCTGCCGGAACGTGGCGGGAACTCACTGGCGACGAGGTCAGGGCGCTGGCCGGCATCGTCGCCGACCGGCTCGACCGGCCCGACGGGGGCTGAACTCCTTCCAAGGGCTGATCAGGCCGCCGGTAGCATCGAAGGCCATGGTGGCTCCCGATCCCGCTCCGGACGAGCGCGACCCGACCCACCGGTCGGTCCGCCGAGCCACCGTGGTTGGCGTCGGCCTCATCGGCGGTTCGATCGGTATGGCCCTGCGGGCCCGCGGCTGGCACGTTTCAGGCGTCGATCGAGACGAGGAGCGGATGGCCACTGCAGTCGCCCTCGGCGCCGTCGACAGCGGCGGGTGGGACCCCGAGGCCGAGGTCACCTTCGTGGCGACGCCGGTGGGCGATCTAGCCGACGCGGTATCCGAGGCGCTGGTCGCCGCCCCGTCGGGCCTCGTCACTGACGTGGGCAGTGTGAAGGCCTCGTTGGTCGAGGCGGTAGCTGACGACCGCTTCGTGGGTGGCCACCCGATGGCCGGTTCGGAGCAGGAGGGGGTCGAGGGTGCCGACCCGAAGATGTTCGTGGATACCACGTGGGTGCTCACCCCAACAGCGTCGACCGACGGCGACGTGCTGGCCCGAGTCCGGTCGGTGGTGTCCTCGCTCGGGGCCGAGATCGTGACCCTGCCGCCCGATCGGCACGACTCGATCGTGGCCATCGTTTCCCACGTCCCGCATCTCACCGCGGCGGCTCTGATGGGGATCGCCTCGGCCCGTTCCGAGGAGCATGCGGCAGTCCTGCGCCTGGCCGCCGGCGGCTTCCGGGACATGACCCGGGTGGCAGCCGGGCATCCGGGCATCTGGCCGGACATCTGCGCTGAGAACGCCTCGGCCATCGACGGCGTACTCGACGACCTGGTGGCGGCACTGACCGCGGTACGCAGTGAGGTGGCCGACGGTGACCGGGCTGGACTGCTGCAACGGCTCGAGACGGCGCGGTCGGCGCGCATCAGCCTGCCCACCGGAGCTCCCCGCCCCTCGGAGTTGGTCGAGGTCCGGGTTCCGGTGCTCGACCAACAGGGCGAGTTGGCATCCATCACGTTGCTAGCCACCGACCTCGACGTGAACATCTACGACCTGGAGATTGCCCACTCGGCCGAAGGCGACCGGGGCGTGGTGCTCCTCATTGTGGAGGCCACCATGGCCGAGCGGCTGACCGGTGGGCTCATGGCGAAGGGCTACAGGCCCTCGTCAGCGCCCCTAGCGCCGTGACGTCGACGCGGGTGGACCCCGGGGGCCCTCTCCGTGGTCGGATTCGTGTCCCGGGTGACAAGTCGATTTCCCACCGTGTACTCATGTTGGCTGCCTTGGCCGACGGCACCTCGACTGTGCGCGGCCTCAGCAACGGCGAGGACGTGCGCTGCACCCTGAGGATCATGGAGGCCCTCGGTGCCCAAGTCTCCCAGGCGGAGGCCGAAGTGCTGGCCATCCGCGGTGGGAACCTCAGTCCGGTCGACGGGCCGTTGGACGTAGGCAACTCGGGCACCGGGATCCGCCTGTTGGCTGGCCTGCTGGCCGGTCTGGATTTTCGGTCGGTCCTCGACGGTGACGAGTCAATCCGCCGCCGTCCCATGGGCCGGGTGCTGGACCCGCTGCGGGCCATGGGTGCCTCGGTGGAGGGTAGCGGTGACGGGAGCTTGGCCCCGCTGACCGTCGGCGGTGGGGGACTGTCAGGTATCGAGTACCGACTGCCGGTGGCCAGCGCCCAGGTGAAGGGCTGCGTCCTTCTTGCCGGCCTGTCCGCAGACGGTCCTACCACCGTGGTGGAGGACCGTCGGTCTCGGGCCCACACTGAGGAGTTGATGGCCTTCACCGGCCTTGACGTGGAGCAGCGCGTCACCGACGGCCTGTTCCGGACAACGGTCTGGCCGGGGCGCCCCGATCCCTTCGACCACGACGTGGCCGGGGATCCATCTCAGGCAGCGTTCTGGGCTGTGGCAGCCTCGATCGTGCCCGGCTCCGAGGTGGAGGTCGGCAACGTTTACCGAGGGCCGGCCCGCACCGGCTTTGTGGACGTGCTCCAGCGGATGGGTGCCGAGGTATCTCACGATCCTGCTTCGGGTGACCTAGCCGTCCGGTCCTCGGACCTGGTGGGCACCGTGGTGGCGACCGACGAGGTGCCCGGACTGGTCGACGAGGTACCGATCCTGGCCGTGGCCGCGGCCTGCGCCAACGGGGAGACGACCTTCGAGGGCGTCGGCGAACTGCGTGTCAAGGAGAGCAACCGCCTGGCCACCGTGGAGTCGGAGTTGGGGCGAATGGGAGTCGATGTCCGTGCTGAGGGCGACCGGCTGGTCGTCCGGGGTCGTCCGGGTGGGATCGGCCTGTGTGGCGCCGAAGTCGATTCACACCACGACCATCGGATCGCCATGTCGTGCGCCGTTGCGGCTCTGGTGGCCGACGGGTCGACGACTGTCGGAGGCTGGGATTCTGTGGCCACCAGCTATCCGGACTTCGCCGACCATCTAAGGATCCTGAGGGATGCCGATGGTGGGGCAGGCTGAGCCCATGGAGGGAGAAATGGTGGCGCCGCGGGTGATCGCCATCGACGGGCCAGCCGGTTCGGGCAAGTCGACCGTGGCCCGGGCCGTGGCTGAGCGTCTCGGCCTCGAGTACCTCGACACCGGGGCCATGTACCGCGGGGTCGCTCACGCCGCTCTAGCGCGCGGGGTTGACCCGAACGACGCCGACGCGGTGGCTGCCGTCGCTCGCTCGATGGAACTGGACGTCACCCAGTCCCGTTGTCTGGTCGATGGCGAGGACGCCTCGGCGGCCATTCGGGGTCCGGAGGTCACCTCAGCGGTCAGCGCCGTAGCCGCCAACCCGAAGGTCCGCGTCGAACTGGTGGCTCGGCAGCGCCGCTGGGTAGCCGAACTGGGAGGCGGCGTGATGGAGGGGCGCGACATTGGTTCGGTGGTCTTCCCCGACGCCGAGCTGAAGGTGTACCTGACCGCCTCGGCGGAGGTGCGGGCCCGACGGCGGGCCGCTGAGTTCCCGGGCATGGATATCGACCGGGTGGCCGACGAGATTCGGCGCCGCGACGACGCCGACTCAAGCCGCACTGCGAGTCCCCTGGTCACCGCGGACGGTGCCCGGGTGCTGGACACCTCCGTCCTGACGGTGGACGAAGCAGTGGACGCCATCGTGGAGATGCTCGGATGAGCAGCGGGCCTCGACTGGAAGCAGACCAACAGGGGGCGGGAGACACCTCTGGCTTGGGTCGCCGTATGTCACTCATCGACCGGATGGCCTACCGGGTCTGCTGGTCGGCGCTGTGGCTGCTCTGCAAGGCCTGGTTCCGGTTCCGGGTGGTGGGTAAGGCGAACCTGCCCCGGGACGGTGCCTACATACTTTCGCCGGTTCACCGTTCGTACCTCGACACACCGGTCGGGGGCATGGTGACCGCGCGGCGTCAGCGCTTCCTCGGGAAGGAGTCTCTTTGGAGAAACCGGCTCAGCGGACGTTTCCTGACCATCGTCGGTGGCTTTCCGGTCGAGCGGGGCACCGCTGACCGGGCGGCGCTACGGGCCTGCCAGGAAGTGCTGGAGCGGGGCGAGCCTATGGTCATGTTCCCCGAAGGGACCCGACAGTACGGGCCGACAGTTCGGGCCGAGTTACTCCACGCCGGCCCCGCCTTCGTGGCCGCCCGGGCCGGGGTTCCCATCGTGCCGATGGGGATCGCCGGCACCGATTACGCGATGCCGGGAGGTTCGCCAATGATCCGACCATCCAAGGTGATCCTGGTGGTCGGCGAGCCGATCCAACCACCGATCGTCGAGGGTCGGGTGCCCCGTCGGGTGGTAGACGAGTTGACCGAGCGGCTCCGCGTGGGCTTGCAGGCGGTGTTCGACGAAGCCCAGCGCCTGAGGGGGCGACCGGCCCTGCCTGAGCCGGAGGTGGTCGAGGCAGAGGGTCCGGAAGCGGAGAGACCGGACGACTGAACTCGGCCAGTTGGTCAGTCGTCCGGGCGGAGGCGATCCAGAGCGGCGAGGGCGTCCGAGGCATCGATCGATCGGTCATCCAGGTGCCCTGATGGCGCCGGCGCCCCGAAGCCGACAGCTGCGAACCCGCGAGTGACGTGCAGCAGTTCCCGCAGGTTCCGGGGAGGTGGGAAGTATTCGTCCTCCTCGGTATGGCGGACCGCCTCCACGCCCTTACGAGGGTTCAGCGAGCGGACAACGGCGTCGACTACGTCCTCGGGAGCCGAGGCGCCGGCGGTCACCCCGACGGTGCCCGACAGGTCGTCGGGGAGCTCGTCGGCCCGGTTGATCCAAACCACTCGGTCGCAGCCCGCTTCGGTAGCCAACTGGACCAGAGCCCGGGTGTTGGAACTGTTGGTGGATCCGATTACCACCACGGCGTCGCACCGGTCGACGAGGTCCAATAGGGCCCCCTGTCGGTTGGTGGTGGCGAAGCACAGGTCGCTGCGGCCCGGCGACCACAGGTCGGGCCATCGTTCGCCGGCGGCTTCGACCACGCCGCCCCAGTCCCGGTGGCTGAGGGTGGTCTGGGCGAGAATGGCCACGTCGTCTCCCAGGTCGGGCAACCCCCGAACCTCGTCGGGGTGCTCGACCCGGTGGATGGACTCGGGGGCCACCGCGATCGTGCCCTCGGCCTCCTCGTGGCCGGCGTGCCCCACGTAGACGATGTGGTACCCCTTGGCGGCGCGCGTCTTGACCTCATGGTGGACCTTGGTGACCAGCGGGCAGACCGCATCGACCGTGTAGCCACCAACGTCTTGGGCCCGGCGGACCACCTCGGGAGCCGAGCCGTGGGCCGACAGCATCACCGGAGCACCCTCTGGCACCTCGGCGATGTCGTCGACGAACACCACTCCCAGGGCCTCGAAGCGCTCGACGACCAGTTTGTTGTGAACGATCTCGTGGTAGCAGTACACGGGTTCATCGAAGGCCCGCACCATCCACGTCAGAGCCTTGATGGCCATCTCGACGCCAGCGCAGAAGCCTCGGGGTTCGGCGAGGAGGACGCGCTCTACGCCCGGGGTGGCGGTCACGTCATCGATCCTAGGGGGGTGTCGCCGCATAGGCCTTTCTAGCCGAACCGGGAAGATGCGGTACGGCGGGCGGATCCGTCGTCGGACACCCTGTCGATAGCCTGAAGTCCATGTCGACCCCCGTGGTCGTCGCCGTCGCCGCCGGCTCGCCCGCTGAACGGGCCGGCGTGGTGCCCGGCGACCGGCTCCTAACCATCGACGACCGCGTCCCGCGCGACGTCATCGAGTACCAGCTCCTCGTCGACGCGCCGGTCGTCGAGATGTCGGTCGAGAGGGGAGGCCTGGAGCGCGAGGTGGTGGTCACCAAGCCGGATGGTGCTCCGTTGGGCATCGAGGTGGACAGCGCCCTGTTCGACCGGGTCCGAACGTGCGACAACCACTGCGAGTTTTGCTTCATCTACCAGTTGCCACCGGGGCTGCGCCGCAGCCTGTACGTCAAGGACGATGACTACCGACTTTCGTTCCTCTATGGGAACTTCACGACGCTCACCCGGTTCACCGAGGCCGACGTGGAGAGGGTGGTGTCGGAGGGCCTCGCCCCGCTGTACGTCAGCATCCACGCCACGCATCCGGGCAAACGCACTGAGATGCTTCGAAACCGGCGCGGAGCCACAAGCCTGAGGTGGCTGCGGGTGTTGCTCGATCACGGGGTGACGGTCCACGGCCAGATCGTGGTCTGTCCGGGGCTCAATGATGGGGCCTGGCTGGAAGACACGTTGGCCGATGTGGCCGACCGGTTCAGCGATCTGGCCAGCCTCTGCGTGGTGCCGCTCGGAGTGAGCCGGTTCAACGACGAACCCAGGATGCGGGCGCACAACGTCACCGAGGCAGTCGAGGTGGTCGAGGTGGTCGAAGCCTGGCAGGAAAGATTCCTCGCTGCGTTGGGTCGGCGGCTAGTCCACGCTGCCGATGAGTATCACCTGTTGGCCGGACGGCAGTTTCCGCCGGCGGAGGTCTATGAGGGTGTGGACATGATCGAGGACGGTGTGGGCATGGCCCGGGCCTTCGAGCAGGAGTTCCGTGGTAGCACCAGCGGCGGTGCCGCGTCGTTGGCCTCGGAGAGGGCTTCGGGGTTCTTCAGGTCTGTCGACGGCGCACCGGCGCTCGGCTTCCGGGCGCCCCGGTCGGGCAACATCGGGGACGGGGAGGGACGTGGTGTGGCGTTGGCTGCTCCGACCCTTCGGCCCCGTGCCGGCGCGCCGGTTGCCGTACTCACCGGCGAGCTGGGTGCGTCGGTGCTCGAGCCTCTGGTGGCCTCCCTAGGGCGTGACGACATCCGGGTGCTGCCCGTGGACAACCGATTTTTCGGAGGGAACGTAGGTGTGACCGGCCTGTTGGTGGGCGAGGACCTGGCGCGGGTGCTGGACGGCGAACCGTTGGGCCACCGCTATCTCCTCCCCGACGTCTGCCTCAGCAAAGGCCGGTTTCTCGATGGCACCGAGCCGTCAGACTTGCCACGCCCGGTTGAGGTGGTGCCGGCCGACGGGGCGTCGCTCAGAGCGGCCCTAGAGGTGGCGACATGAATGCCGTGGTGGCCATCGTGGGCCGTCCGAACGTGGGCAAGTCAACCCTGCTGAATCGGATAATCGGGCGACGTGAGGCCATCGTGGAGGAACGTCCTGGCGTGACCCGCGATCGCAAGGAGGTCGATGCCTCCTGGCGGGGACGAGAGTTCACCCTCGTTGACACTGGCGGATGGATAGCCGACGGCGACGCGTTGGACGACAAGGTAAGTCGGCAGAGCGAGCAGGCCATCGCCACGGCCGACGCCGTGTTGTTCGTCGTTGACGTCACGGTCGGAGTGACTGAGGACGATGCCCAGGTGGCCGGGCTGCTGCGGACCGTGGGCTCGCCGGTCCTGGTGGTGGCCAACAAGGTCGACGACCGTGTCCACGAGGCGTCGATCTGGGAATTGATGTCGTTGGGGCTCGGCGAGCCATCGCCGGTGAGCGCCCTGCACGGGCGCGGCGCCGGGGACCTGTTGGACCGTCTCGTGGCCTCCCTCCCGGAGGTCGCGGTCGATGAGTCGTCCGGCGATGGGGACGACGAGCGGATCATGGGCGTGGCCCTGGTCGGTCGTCCCAACGTGGGCAAGTCGACGCTCTTCAACCGCCTGACCGGCGAGGAGCGGGCCGTCGTCCACGACCGACCGGGGACGACCCGCGACACCGTCGACACGGTGGTGGAGACCGACCACGGCCCGGTTCGCTTTATCGACACGGCTGGGATGCGTCGCAAGGCCAAAATCGACGAGGACACCGAGTACTACTCGCTGGTTCGCGCCCTGCGGGCCGTTGACGGAGCCGACGTTGCTTTACTCGTCGTGGATGCCACCCTCGGAGTGACCCACCAGGACCAGCGTCTGGCCGAGCGGGTCGACGCGGCAGGCTGTCCGATCGTCGTCCTGCTCAACAAGTGGGACCTCTGCGACGCCGAGCAGCGCGAGGACGTGATGGTGCAGGTAGGCGACAAGCTGCACTTTGTGGGCGGGGCCCCGGTGCTGCGGATCAGCGCCCTGACCGGACGCAACGTGCAGCGACTCTGGCCGGCGCTGGAGGACACGCTCGATGACTACCGGACGCGGATCCCGACTCGGAGGGTGAACGACGTGGTCCGGGCCGCGCAGGCCGCTCATCCCGCCCCGGCAGGGGTGCGGGTCCTGTACGCCACCCAGGGGGCGACCGATCCGCCGACGTTCACCCTCTTCGCCAACCGCGAGGTCCCGAGAACTTGGCTTCGGTATCTGGAGCGCCGCCTCCGCGAGGATCTCGACCTCGGAGCGACGCCTATCAAACTAAGGGTCCGGAGGCGTTCCGAGTAGCCGATCTGGTCCGGCCCACAGTTCGGCATCCCACCGAGCGTCGGGCAGCAGTGGCCACGACTACGCTGGATCCGCATGCGCGCGCCAGTCCTTGCCATCCTCGGCATCGTCTGCTCTGCGGCGGCCGTCGGTTGGGGGCGGTCGGCCCTCTTCCGTTACCGGCTGGTGGGTCGGATTGACCCTGAGGTCGCTCCGGACGCCTACACGTTGGCCTGGTCGACCTTTCGCAAGGAACTCCATGCCTCGTCGCTCTACGGCCTGCTGGCCGTCGCCTCGCTGGTCAACGCCTTCGTCGAAGGGGTTGCGGGTGCCACTGTCTTCTCATTGGTGGCTATCCCAGCACTGGTCTCCACCGTGTGGTCCCGTCACGCGGTGCAGGAGGCGCGCATGGCTCGCCAGAGCATCGACATTGAGCGCCGCGCCCAGGAGGCCCTGGAGCAGGAGGACTTGGCTCCCAAGGCGTGGGCAGCGCGGCTCGCCCCCGAGGAGTTGCCCGATTTCTCCGGCTTCGAAACCGGTCGGGTGTACCAAGCCGGCACTGGGCTCATGGCCGGCGACTTCTTCGACGTGTTCAAGATGTCGGACACACGTCTGGCCGCAGTGGTGGGTGACGTGGCTGGCCACGGCATCGAGGCGTCGATCACCGCCTTCCAGGCCAAGTATCTGCTGCGGACCTTCCTGCGCCAGTTCCGTGATCCAGCTCAGGCCCTTGAGGAGTTGAACCGGCAGATGTCGTCGGTGGAGCGGTCCGAGGAGTTCATTTCGCTGGTCGTGCTGGTGTTCGACACCGAGGCAGAGACGATGCGTTACGCCTCGGCTGGGCACCCGGCCACGTTCCTGTGGCACGGTCGCGAGGTCCGACCGTTGCGGTCCACCGGTCCACTGCTGATGCTGACCTCGGATGCCACCTACTTCAGCCGGGAGATCCCGTTGGCGCGTGACGACATGGCCGTCATGTACACCGACGGGTTGGCCGAGGCCCGCAGCGGAGACGAGTTGTTCGGCGAGGAGCGGATCGGCGACATGGTGAGGCGGAACCCGGGGATCTCGCCCGGGGTGCTCTGTAAGCAACTGCTAGACGCGGCTAACGACTTCAGCGCTGGCATGGTCCAGGACGACCTGGCCATCCTGGCCGTCCGCAAGACCTGACCGGCCGGCTCGGCACGGGTCAGGGGAGATCGTCGATGCCGTGGTGCGAGCCGTGCGCCCGATACCTGAGTCCGAACTCGGTATCGGTGGTTGGCACGTGTCCGAAGTGCGGGAAGCGGGTGGCCGATGTGGATGGAACGCCGGCCCGGTCGCAGAAGGTGCCGTGGCACTTCTGGTTGTTCGCCGGAGCGGCCGTGGTCTATCTGGGCTGGCGCCTCCTCCAAGGCCTCTGGATGCTGGTGACGTGACTCTCCGACGATGAGATCACCGAGGTCCGCCCCGTAGGGCGGCCGGTAGAGTGGCCGACTGCCACGGGCTGTGGCGCAGTTTGGTTAGCGCGTCGGTCTGGGGGACCGAAGGTCCCGAGTTCAAATCTCGGCAGCCCGACAACGTGGAGGTGTGCGCGCTGTAAGGACGGAGGCGCCTTTCGCCGGCCGGCACTAGCCTCGATCACCTTATGGCGGTGGTAGGTGGCCTCAGGTCTGGGCTCGACTTGTTGGCGAGGTTGACGGTCGCCGTCGGTGGGGTGATGACGGTCGTCACGGTGGTCAGCCTTGGCCTGGTCCTCGCCGTCGGCGATGCAGAGCCCCAGCCGGAGAGGCGGGCCGGAGAGCAGTTCTCGCCAGAAGTAGCGGAACTCGACACCGTCGGCCAACTGCTGGACCGCCTCGAGGAAGAGGTCGCTGTCAGCAGTGGCGAAGACTTGGACGTCGTTATCGCCCTCGACGATCTGATGAGGAGGAAGTTCCTTCACGGATACACGGCGATG
>JAZADN010000077.1:0-31748 GCA_036123585.1 Actinomycetota bacterium
ACTGGCTTCGTCGGTTCGGCGAGATCCGACGCGGCTCGTCGCGATCCCGGCGAACGCGGTGGCCCGGCGCCTCCTTCGGAAGGTGCGTGCCCTCTTGTACCGGGGTCCATGGCTGGCGGCTGGGGAGCCGGAAGGCCGATGAGGGACCGCCTCTTGGGCGTGCGGGCCATCCGGTGGGCCGTGGGGAGACCGGTCCTCGCCGTCGGCCTCGTCGCGGTCGTGGCACGAGCCGCGACGGCCGCCGTTCTGAACCTCATGGCTTCGATGGCCTTCGCTCCGGACGCCGTTCAGTACCTGGCCATCGCCGAGGCGGCGTCCAGCGGGTGGCTCGACTCGTTGTGGCAGGGCTACGGCGCCTCGCTCTACGGGTCAACCAGATTCTTCTCCGCTCAGATCGCGGTCCTCTTCGAGTTCGTGGGCCCGTACCGGGCGATCGGACAGTCCGTCGCCGTCCTCTATGGCGTGGTCACCGCGGTGGCCGTCACCTCGGTGGCCCTCAGGGTGGTCCGCCCGGCATTCGCCCTCGGTGCGGGCCTCCTGGTGGCAATTCTGCCCTCCCAGGTGCTGTGGTCGTCGGTGGTCCTCCGCGAGTCGGCGATCTGGGCGCTCCTCGCCGTGGCCGCTGTGCTCCTGGAGAGGGCCTCGGGACGCGTCGACCGGATCCGGTTGGCCCTCGTGGGCGTCGGAGCGGCGTGCGTCTACATCCACCTCTTGCACCTCCGGGAGCAGACGGCGTTCCTCATGCTCTGGGCGGCTGTGGCGGCCTTGGTGCTGGGTGTGGGGAGGATCGGCTCTCGCCTGTTTGTCGTCGCTCTGGTCCTCGTCGTCGCCCCCCTCGCCGTGGATCGCACGGTCGGTGAACTGGGGTTCCTCGCCCAGTCGATGGACCGCCTCGGCACCGTCCGGACCTACATGGCCATGGGGGCGGAGAGCGCCATCGCCGAGCCGGAGCCTGTCGATCGCGAGCCCGTCTACTCGGTGGTGGACGACGGTTTCTCATCGGATTCCGTAGCGGCGACGTCAGTCCCACCCACGACGGTTTCCTTTGGCGATTCCGACGGCGGTGTTGAAGCGGTGGACGAGGGGGCCGCTGGGTCTCGGACGCCTTCGGCCGGCGACGTACTCGATCGGGAACTGAACGAGACGGAGAGAGGCCAGAAGTTCGTCATCGACCTGGAGGGTCGGGCCGTCGCCGTCCACAACGAACTCTCGGCCAGCCTCGAGGCCTTTCCGCGGGGGCTGGTCGCCGTGACCCTCCGACCCTTCCCATGGGAGGACTCTTCGACCTGGAAGCGGACCCTCGCCGGCCTCGAGTCGAGCTTCTGGTTCTCCCTGTACTGCCTGGCCGCGTTGGGCTGTTGGGCCCGTCGGCGGGACTTTGCGCCGATCGCCTATCCGTCGATCCTGATCGGCGTGCTGCTGGCCTCGGCCGCTGTCACCCAGGGGAACCTGGGCACGGCCTTCCGGCATCGTGGCCAGCTCCTCTGGGCCCTCGCCATACTCTCGGCGGCCGGGCTCCAGTGGTGGGTCGATCGGGCGAGGCAGGGGAGGACGTGTGAACGTGGGTGACTCGGGTGAGCAGAGGCTCCGCCATCTCGCCATCAGCAAGCACGACAGGGAGGCCGCCGCCTTCGAGGGGGAGTACGACTCCCGCGGGACAGCCGGATACCGATCGACCGCTTTCCTCCTGGGGCGGGAGAAGATCGACCGCCTCCTCGCGGACCGACTGGGCGCCCTTCCGGAGGGAGCGCGGGTCCTGGATGCCGGGTGCGGGACGGGCCACCAGGTGGCCGACCTCGTGGAGGCCGGCTTCTCGGCGGTCGGCGTCGAGCCGGCGGCCGAGATGCGGACGCGCGCCGAGGCGCTGAACCCGGGGGTGGAGGTAGTCGATGGTTCGATCACCGACCTCCCCTTCGGCGACGCGGAGTTCGACGCGGTGATCGCCCTCGAGGTTCTCCGGTACCTTCCTCGGTCCGACAACCTGGCGGCCTACCGCGAGATGCGGCGGATCCTGCGGCCGGGGGGCCTGCTCTTTGCCACCATGGTGAACCGTTGGGCCATCGACGGCTACGCACTCTGGGAGGCGGTTGCCTCCCGTCGATCGAGGACCGTCGACGGACCGACCCGAGCCCACTGCGAGTTCGTCACCCCGGGTGGAGCGCGGAGGGACCTCCTGGCGCACGGGTTCCGAGACGTGGAGGCCCATGGGCGACTGCTGCTCCCGCTCCGCTGGGCCTACAAGGTCCATCTCGGACTGGGCCGGATGGCCGCCACCGTCCTTGATCCGGTGGACGACCTCCTGGCCCGGGTGCCGGGGACTGCCGGGCTGGCCGGCCACCTGATCGTGGTGGCCCGGGCCGCGGACGAGGCGAAGGGCTAGGCCTCCGACCAGGTGACCAGGTGGTAGAGATCGCGATCGAAGGGCGGCTCGGCCTCCGAGGCCAGGAGTTCGTGTTCGCGCCAGCACTGGCGGGCGAAGGCCAGCCGGACCTCGCGGATTGGGTCCTCTCGGTACATCTCCTCCAGGTCGGAACCCGGCGCGAATGGATGGACCATGACCTCCACGAGGTCGGACGGGTCCGTCCACTCGACCACTTCGGGGTAGGCGGACGCCGTCCAGCGCCGCCCGGACGGCAGGAGGTGGAGCGACACCAGGCGGTCGTTGGTCAGCCCGGGGAACCGTCGCCGTACCTGCCTCGCGGCGATCGACATCGACGCGTGGCGGACGGTCGAAGCGGGCAGTTGAAGCGTTCCCGGTGGTCGACCGGGGGGGCGGGCCAGCCGGAGGCGTGCGACTCCGCCGGCGAGGAGCGGCGCCATCGCCCGGATGATCCAGGGTGCCATGTGCACGTGCTGGTGGCTGTCCACATGCGTGGGGGCGATCCCGAGGTCGTGGATGCGTTCCAACTGGGCGGCGAACTCGCGCCGCACGTCCATGGGGTCGATGGCCCGACGGAGGCCCCGGCGGAGGAGGTCGCCACGGAGGAGGAAGCGACCGTCGCTGTCCACGAGCGAGGGAACGTCGGTCAGCGGTCGACCTTCGGTGAGGTTGAAGTGCAGGCCCACCCCGAGGTTCGGGTGTTGGCGGGCGACCTCGACTGCCTCGTCGGTGCCCGGCATGTTGACCATGAGGGTGGTGGAGGACACCTGTCCGTTGCGGTGGGCGTCGAGGATCCCCCGGGTCACGTCACCGCAGAGGCCGAAGTCATCGGCGTTCACGATGATCCTCCTCACGTCGAGAGCATGGCACGAAAGGTGGAGTCCGCGGTCCGGGTCGCCATGGCAGGCTCGGTCTCGTGAACGGGGTGGGTGGTGGTCGGCCGAGGATCGGGTACGTCCCGCTCCACCCGACTATGGCGCCGCCCGGCGACCGGAGGCGGTTCCCCGCCTTCGCCGCCGATCGTGGCCTGGATCTCAGGGTCGTGGATGGCTGGGAGGGCCTGGACGTGGCCGTCCTTTCGTCGGAGGCGGACCTCGTCCGGTGGGAGCGGGCTCCCTCCAGCGTCCAGGTCGTGCTCGACCTCCCCGACGCTTTCCTCGACGAGGGTCGGAACCTTCGGAGCGCGGCGCGGGGCCTCGCCAAGTGGGCGGCCGGCCCGCTGTCCCGTCCGGTGCTTAGCCACTATCGGGCGATGTGTCGCCTCATCGAGCGGTCCGATGCCGTCGTCTGCAGCACACCGGAGCAGGCCCAGAACTTGTCCCGGCATTCGGACAACGTCCACGTGGTCCTGGACCTCCACCGGGAGATCGAACCCCTGGCGCCGGTGGTGGGCACCAGCGGGCACGATCGGTTCGACGTCGTCTGGGAGGGGCTGTACCCGACCCTGGTGGCCGTCGAGCCGGTTCTGCCGGCGATCCGGCGACTCGGACGGGACCGCGAGGTGGTCCTCCACCTGGTGACCGACCCGGTGGCCCATCGGTACATGAACCGGTTCGGGACCATCGACGTGGCCGAGGCGGTCGCGGGGTGGGGGATCCGCGTCGAGGTGCACGGGTGGGGGCCGGAGGAGCTGGGTCGGGTGGCGGCACAGGCCGACCTGGCCGTCGTTCCCGTGGACCGGACCGACCCCTACACCCTGGGCAAGCCCGAGAACCGTCTCCGCATCTTCTGGCGGTTGGGCCTGCCGGTCCTCGGGTCCGAGTCGCCGGCGCACCGGCGTGCCTGCGAGGTGGCCGGGATGCCCGACGACGTCCTCTGTGTCGACGCCGCCGACTGGGAGCGGTCGTTGACCCGCTACGCCGGCGACCCCGCGGGTCGTCTCGCCATCGCCGAGTCCGGCCATGCCGCCACTCTCGGAGCCTACGGCGACGAGGCCATCCTGTCGGCCTGGGACGGCGTGTTCCGGAGCCTCGGCGTCATATGACGGCGGCCCGCGACGCAGCGGAGGTTGGCATGGAGGTCACCTACCTGTCGATGGACCCGGTCGCCAGCACTGTGGGCGCCTCCCAGGTCGTGGCCTACGTCCGTCGCCTGGCCGAACGGGGCGTGTCGGTCGACCTCCACAGCTTCGAGCACCGGGTCGACGACGACCTCCGGCGGGAGCTCGAGGAGTCCGGGATCCGGTGGACTCCCCACCGGTACGGGGCTCCGGGCACTCCGGGAGGCCTGGGACGGGTCGTCCGATTGGCCTGGTCGATCCGCGGTGCCCGGATGGTCCACGCCCGGAGCGATATGGCGGCGGCCGCGGCGATGCTGGCCGGTGTCGACCAGTGGCTCTGGGACGTCCGCTCCTTCTGGGCCGACCAGAAGGTGGCCACTGGAGTGTTCGGAGAGAGATCGCCCCAGGCTCGGATCTTCCGACGCATCGAACGGGTGGCCGCGGGTCGCGCGACTCGGATCGTGACCCTCACCGCCTCGGCGATCGGGGAGCTCGAGCGCCGGTATGGCGGAATCGCCGAGCGGGCGATCGTGGTGACCACCTGCGTCGACCGGCGACGGTTCCCGGCCGTGCCCGCTCCACCGGGCGGGGTCGTGCGCATCCTCCTGGCCGGAACCCTCAACCGGTACTACGACGTCCCGCTCATGGTGGCGTTCGTGCGCGCCTTGGCCCGACGGACGTCGGTGGAGTTGGTGGTGGCAGCTCCGGGGGAGACGGGCTGGGAGGAGGAGTTGGCCGAGGTGGCGGCGAGCTTCACTCGGGTGGGCCCCAGTGAGATGCCGGGCTTGGTGGCCGACTGCCACGTGGGCCTGAGCGTCTGCCGCGACGATGCCGGGCCGAGCCTGCTGGCCGCCATGCCGACCAAGGTCGGCGAGTTCCTGGCCGTGGGCCGCCCTGTCGTGGTCAACGCCGGCCTCGTGGACGCGGCGACGATGCTGGTCGAGCGGGCGTGCGGAGTGGTGCTCGGCGCCGAGGAGGGCCCGGAGCAGGCTGCGGAGGACCTGCTCGTTCTCCTGGCCGACGAGGGGACCGCGTCCCGGGCCACCGGATTGGCAGCGGACCACTTCGACCTGGACGACGGCGTGGACGCCCTGGTCGGGGCCTACCGGGGGATGTGGGAGGCGGGAGGACACCACTGACCGCCCCGATCCCGGTTTCCGGAGGGGATACGGTACGGCGATGGACAGGTCGGAGCAGGAGGGGTGCCGGGAGGGAGGCCGGTGAAGGCCGTGATCCTGGCCGGCGGCCTCGGGACCAGACTGGCCGAGGAGACCCAGGTGCGGCCGAAGCCCATGGTGGAGATCGGCGGGCGCCCGCTGCTGTGGCACCTCATGAAGGCCTACTCGGCCCACGGCGTGGACGACTTCGTCGTCTGCTGTGGCTACAAGGGATACGTGATCAAGGAGTACTTCGCCAACTACTTCTTGCACGTGTCCGACGTGACCTTCGACGTGGCCGCCAACACGATGGAGGTGCATCGGGAGCGGGCCGAACCGTGGCGGGTCACGCTGGTGGACACCGGCGACGACACGCTGACCGGTGGTCGCCTCAAGCGGATCGCCGAGTATGTGGCCGACGAGGACGCCTTCTGCATGACCTATGGCGATGGGCTCGGCGACGTGGACATCACCGCACTCGTGGACTTCCACCGGGACCACGGGCGACTGGCGACCGTCACGGCGGTGAAGCCCCCGGGTCGCTTCGGCGCCCTCGACCTCGACGGTGACCGGGTTACTGGATTCACCGAGAAGCCGCCTGGCGACGACGGCTTGATCAACGGAGGGTTCTTCGTCCTCCATCCCTCCTGCCTGGACCTCGTCGAAGGCGACGACACCCGGTGGGAGGACCAACCGCTCAAGGCTCTGGCCGATCGTGGAGAACTCCGGGCCTACCACCACGCCGGGTTCTGGCAGCCCATGGACACCGTGCGCGAGCGTGACCTCCTAGCTGATCTGTGGGAGTCGGGACGCGCCCCTTGGAAGGTCTGGTGACCGGCGGTCGATGATCTGCCGAAGCTGCGGGTCGGCCCTTGAGTTGACCTTCCTCGACCTCGGGAACTCGCCACCCTCCAACGCATACCTGTCGGCGGGGGATCTCGACGCGCCGGAGACCTGGTATCCGCTCCGGGTCATGGCATGCGGCGACTGTCGGCTGGTTCAGACGAGGGACTTCGCCCGCGCCGAAGACCTCTTTACCGAGGACTACGCCTACTTCAGCGGGTTCTCGTCCAGTTGGCGGGACCACTGTCGGCGGTACGCCGACCAGATGGTGGATCGTCTCGGCCTCGGATCCGAGAGCCTGGTCGTCGAGGTGGCGTGCAACGATGGAACCCTGTTGGCCGAGTTCCTCGACCGGGGGACGCGGTGCCTGGGGGTCGAGCCGACGGCCAGCACCGCGGCGGCGGCCCGAGATCTCGGTCTCGAGGTGGTGGAGGAGTTCGTGGGTGTGGCCACTGCCGAGCGGCTCGCCGCCGATGGCGTGTCGGCCGATCTACTGGCGGCCAACAACGTGGTGGCCCACGTGCCGGACATCGTGGACTTCGTCCGGGGGTGCGGAATCCTCCTGGCCCCCGACGGCGTGGCCACCTTTGAGTTCCCCCACCTCCTCCGCCTCGTCGAGGGCGTCCAGTTTGACACCGTGTACCACGAGCACTTCTCCTACCTCTCCCTGACCAGCCTGTCCAGGGTGGTCGAAGCGGTGGGCCTGGTGGTCCATGACGTGGAGGAGGTCCCAACTCACGGCGGCAGCCTCCGTGTCCACCTCGGGCGTCTGGATGGCGGGCATCCGGTCTCTCCGTCGGTTGGCCGACTCCTGGACCTCGAGGAGGATCGTGGGCTGTGCAGCGACGCGTACTATCGGGGCTTCCAGGCCGAGGCCGACCGGGTGAAGGATGACCTTCTGAGGTTCCTCCTCGAGGCCCGGGCCGAGGGCCGCAGTGTGGCCGCCTACGGCGCGGCGGCCAAGGGCAACACGCTGCTGAACTACGCAGGCGTCCGACCGGACCTGGTGCCGTTCGTGGTAGATCGGAATCCGGCGAAGCAGGGCCGGTTCCTGCCGGGCAGTCGGATTCCCGTCGTCGACGAGGGCCGGTTGTCCCGGGTCCGACCGGACCACGTCCTGATCCTTCCCTGGAACCTGCGCGAGGAACTCGAGGAGAGCCTCTCCTACGTCCGCGACTGGGGGGCCACGTTCGTGACGGCCGTCCCTGAACTCCGGGTGGTCTGAGGCCAGAACCCAGCCGGCCGGGGCGACGGGGAACCCCTCGCCCCGATCGTCCGCTCCTGCGCCGGTACGCTGGGAGGGACCGGAACGCACTGATCCCCCCCCGAGCACCCCATGACCTCCCCCGAACCCGTCCTCATCGACTGCACCCTCCGTGACGGCGGCTACCACAACGACTGGGACTTCGCACCCGACCTGCTCGAGGAGTACCTCCAAGCCATGGCCGCCATCTCGGTGGACGTGGTCGAGCTCGGCTTCCGGGGTTTCGAGGCCGAGGGCTTCCGCGGCGGTTGCGCCTACACGACCGATCGCTTCATCGACGGCTTGACCATTCCTGAAGGGCTGACCATCGGGGTGATGGTCAACGCCGGCGAGTTGGCCGACTCGCCATTCGGGGTGACGGAGGCCATCGACCGCCTCTTCGCTCCGGCAGCCGAGTCCCGGGTCTCCATGGTCCGGTTGGCCAGCCACCTCGGTGAGTTCGAAGGGGCGCTGGAAGCCACCGGTCGCCTGCAGGAGTTGGGCTACCGCGTCGGCGTGAACCTGATGCAGATCGCCGATCGGACGGACGAGGAGGTGGAGGGGGTGGCCCGTCGGGCCGCTGAGTGTCCCCCGGACGTCCTCTACTTCGCCGACAGCCTGGGCAGCATGGACCCCGAGCGGACCGCACACGTCGTGCAGGTGCTTCGACGGGGTTGGGATGGCCCGTTGGGAATCCACACCCACGACAACATGGGTCGCGCCTTGGTGAACAGCCTGCGGGCCCTCGACGAGGGAGTCGAGTGGCTGGACGCCACGGTGACCGGCATGGGTCGGGGCCCTGGAAACGTCCGGACAGAGAGCCTCGTGATCGAGTTGGCCGAGCGTCGGAGCCGGCCCATGGACATAGCGCCGCTGTTGGCGCTCGTGGAACGGTGGTTCCGTCCGATGCAGGCGATCCACGGTTGGGGGACCAACACCTACTACCACTTGGCCGGTAGGTACGGCGTCCACCCGACTTACGTCCAGTCCATGCTGGCCGACTCCCGGTATTCGGGCGAGGACGTCCTCGCGGTCCTCGAGTACCTCCGGGAGGCGGGAGGGAAGAAGTTCAGCGTCGAGGCTCTCGAGACTGGCCGGAACTTCTACGACAGCCAACCTTCGGGGACCTGGGCGCCGGCCGAGCTCATCGAGGGCCGGGACGTCCTTGTCCTTGGATCGGGCCCGGGGGTTGCCGCCCACCGGTCGGCCCTCGTGCACTACATCGAGTCCCGACGTCCCCTGGTCATGGCGTTCAACACCGACGCCGTCCTAGACGACCGCCTGGTCGACCTTCGGGTGGCTAGCCATCCCTACCGGCTGCTGTCCAACGCCGCAGCCCACCTGAAGCTCCCGCAACCCCTGGTGACCCCGGCTTCGATGCTGCCGCCGCCGGTCAGCGATTCGCTGGAGGACAAGGAGGTCCTGGACTTCGGCCTCGCCGTCCGGTCGGACACCTACGAGTTCTCCGATCGGTACTGCATCCTTCCGACGTCGCTCACCGTGGTGTACGCCCTGGCCGTCGCCGCGAGCGGACGGGCATCCCGGATCCTCCTGGCCGGGTTCGACGGCTACTCGGCGGACGACCCGCGCAACGTCGAGGTGGACCACCTCCTCGCGGGCTTCACAGCAACCGCCGGGGTCCCCGAACTGCTCGCCATCACCCCGAGCCGCTACGACGTGGCCGCCGGATCCGTGTACGCGCTGGTCTGAGGGGAGACGGTCGGTGGAACGACGGTCCCGGTCGTCGGGAGGTCAGGAGATCTGATGGATCGATTCGACGTGATGCGCGGCCTCTTGGCCGACTCGAAGTACTTCAAGTTGGTATGTGGCGCCGGCAACGAAAACGCCGAGGAGGTCCGGCGTCTGGCGTTCGTCTACACGCTCGCCGGGGCCAATGGCTTCGATGTCTCGGCCAAGCCCGACGTGGTGGAGGCCTGCGGAGAGGGCATCGACCTCGCCTACGCCCATGCCGACCACTTCGCCGTCGACGTGCCCGTCCGACCCTTCATCACAGTCAGCGTGGGAATGCCCGGCGACCATCACGTTCGCAAGGCTTTCATCGTCGACGACTGCGTCAGCTGCGACCTGTGCATACCCGTCTGTCCCACTGACGCCATCCCGGAGAGCCTGGAGATCATCCCGGAGTTGTGCATCGGCTGCGGGAACTGCGAGGCGGCATGTCCGCCCAAGGTGGCGGCCATCCGGTATCGGCACAACGGGAAGGAACTGGCCGAACTCCTACCCCGGTGCCTCGAGGCGGGTGCTGAGAACATCGAACTCCACGCGGCGGTCCCCGGTGACGACACCATCATGGAGGAGTGGGAGACGGTCAGCGCCGCCCAGCCGGACAATTTCATCTCTATGTGCCTCGACCGGTACCACCTGTCGAATGTCCAACTGATCGAGCGGATCCGATCCGCCCACGAGGTGGCCGGCGAACGGACGGTCATCCAGGCCGACGGCGTGCCGATGAGCGGAGGCGCCGACGACCACAACACGACGCTGCAGGCTGTGGCCATCGCCGACGTCATCCAGAAGGATCTGAAGGACAAGGACAAGGCCTTCCGCGACTTGCCGATACTTCTCTCGGGGGGCACCAATGGGAAGACGGCCGAGATGGCCCGTCTGTGCGACGTTCCCTACCAGGGGGTCTCCATCGGGACCCACGCCCGGGGGATCGTCAAGGGTTGGGTGGCCGAGGACGGATTCGAGGACGACCTTGTGGCGGTGGGTCGGGCCCTCGGTCCGGCGGCTGACCTGGTCTCCCGGAGCGTCACCGCTTGACTGAGCTCTGGTCCGGTGGGGACCGGATCCTGAGCGGGTGTGAAGCGGTGTTGTTCGACAAGGACGGCACCTTGGTCGACATTCACCACTACTGGGCCTCGATGATCCGGCTCCGCTCAGCGCTCCTGGCGGAGCGGTGGTCGGGCGCCCGGGACGGAGAGGTGCTGGCCGAACGCCTCGTCGCAGCCATGGGCGTCGATGGATCGACGGGCCGGATGAAGCCCGAGGGTCCGGTGGGCGTCCGCCCTCGGGCGGCCATCGTCCACGTGGCCACCGGCGAGTTGCGGTCGGCGGGCGCCGAGGTGGAGGAGGCCGATGTGGAAGAGGCCTTCGTCGAGGTCGATCGTCGGACCGCCGGGGACCTGGCTCCGCTGGTCCGGCTGCTCCCCGGCGTTACCGACCTGCTCGACTGCCTTGCCTCCCGAGGGGTGGCGGCCGCCGTGGTGACCACGGACCTCTCCGAGCGGGCACGTGGCGCGCTGGAGGTGGTGGGCCTGCTCGACCGGTTCGCCGTGGTGGTCGGTGGCGACGACGTGCCGAAGACGAAGCCCGCGCCGGACCTGGCGTATAAGGCGCTCGCCGCCCTAGGAGTGGACGCATCGGCGTCGGTGGTCGTCGGAGACCACCCGGTGGACGTCGGAATGGCGATGGCCGCCGACTGTGGAGCATCGGTCGGGGTCTTGACCGGCCTTGCCGCCGAGGAGGACTTTGCCGGAGAGTCCTGTGTGACGGTGCCGGATCTGACACATTTGTCGGTGACCTGAGGAGGGTTCCATGTTCGACGACCACCGACTTCGCGAGCGGATCCACGCCGGGATCCCGGTCCTAGGCACCTGGAACACGATGGCCGCGCCGTTGGCCACCGAGGCGATGGCCCTCGGGGGCTTCGACTTCCAGGTGATTGACCTGGAGCACGGACCGTTCGTCCTCGACCGGATCCACGAGCACGTCTCGGCCTGTGAATCCTCGGCCTCCTGCGCGCCGCTGGTCCGCGTCCCGACCAACGCCGACTGGATGGTTCTCCAGGCGCTGGACCAGGGGGCACACGGCGTCGTCGTCCCACACGTGCCCGACGCCGATGCAGCGAGGGGTCTGGCCGCGTCACTGAGGTACCGGCCGGACGGCCAGCGCGGCTTCACGCCCTTCTCGAAGGCGGGCGGCTTCACCAATCGCGACGTGTCCGGGCACGTGGAGCGGAGCAACGCCGGAGTGGTCGGCGTGGCCATCGTGGAGTCGGTGGCCGGCCTCGAGGCTGCGGGGGAGATCGCCGCGGTGAACGGAATCGACGTCGTCTATTTCGGTGCCTACGACCTCTCCCAGGACCTCGGACATCCTGGACTACCGACGCACCCGGATGTGGTCGAGGCCATCGCCGACGGTGTGGGTCGGGTTCGGGCGGCCGGAGGGTGCGCCGGCGGGTTCGTTCCCCAGGACCGCGAGGGCATCGCCTGGCTCCTCGAGATGGGGATGGGCTTCATCACCTACGAGGTGGACGCTTCGATCCTCCACCACCACGTCGCCGACGTGTCCGAATGGTTCGCCAGCGAGTCAGGTCGATGACAGACGGTCGGCCGCACACCACCGCGATCATCCCGGCTCGCCTCGAGTCGGCCCGGCTGCCGGGGAAGGCACTGGTGGACATCTGTGGCCTCCCGATGGTGGTCCACGTCTACCGGAGGTGCCTGATGGCCGATCGCCTCGACGACGTGGTGGTGGCCACCGACAGCGACGAGATCCGGACTGTGGTCGAGGCCCATGGCGGCCGGGTGGTCATGACCCGGTCGGACCACGACAACGGGACCGAGCGGATCGCCGAGGCCGCCGAGTCGTTGGACTCCGAGGTGGTGGTCAACGTCTTCGGCGACGAAGCGCTCGTGAATCCGGCGTCGATCGACGCCGTGGTGGCGGCCGTCCAGGACGACCCTGACGTCCAGGTGGCCATCCTGGTCAACCCGTTCGCCAAGAGGAACTCGCCGTCGGACGTCAAGGTGGTCCTCGACGATCACGACAACGTGCTCTACCTCTCGCGGTCCGACATCCCGTCCGACGCCCGGACTCCGGACGCCCCAATGCTCAAGGCCTACCACATCCTCCCGTTCCGCCGGGAGTTCCTCCTCGAGTACGCCACCTGGCCGCCGGGACGCCTGGAGCAGGTCGAGTACCACGAGCACCTGCGAATCCTCGAGCGGGGGCACGCCATCCGGGCCGTCTACGTGGAGAGCAGCGCGGTCAGTGTGGACACCCCGGAGGACCTGGAGTACGTCCGTGGGCTGATGCTCGAGGACCCCCTGTTCCCTCGGTACCGGGAGGCCCCAGGTGGCTGAGGGTCGGGCCGGTGGCCATCTGGTCATCTGGGATTCGACCGGGCCCCATGATTCCATCGACGCGACGTTCGTCGACTGGAACGGCTACTTCGAGGACGAGGAGAGCGTCTCCCTCCTCCGATACGTGGAGGAGAACGCCGAGCATCTCCGGGAGCGCTACCTGGCCTGGGTGGACGAACTCGGGGAGACCCTGATCGGTGGCCGGAGACTGGTGGACCGAATGGCCGTCGGCTCGACGGGCTTCAGCCTCTGGTGGATGTCCTCCATCGTCGAGAAGAGCTTCTGGAACACGCCGACCATGGCCACGGTGGTTCGCCTGCTGGCCCTAGACGAACTCGTCGGGAGGGAGGCTCCGGAGTCCGTCCTGGTGGTCAGTGACTGTGCCGAGGTCCGTCGGGCGGTCCATCGTCTCTGTCGACGGAGAGGGGTCCACTGTCGGTCCGAACGGGCCGGGTCCACACCGCGGTGGGAAGGGCTCCGACGGTGGGTCGTCGGGTCGTCGCCGAGGCCGGCGCGAGCCCTTCGTGCGCTCTGCGACTTCGCGGCGAAGGGACGCCCTGTTGGTGGTCGTCGGCCGCGTCGATGGGACGACTCGTCCTCCTCGCTCTTCCTCCTGTCCTGCTTCGGCCATCTGACCCCCGACGAGGCGGTGGCCGGCCGGTTCGATTCCCGATACTGGCAGGGTCTCTACGAGGTGTTCCGCGATGCCGAGGTGGCCACCAACTGGCTCCATTACTTCGTGACCTCGTCAGACGTGCCGGACCTCGCCACGGCGGCGACGTGGCTCGACGAGATTGACGCCAACCCGGACGACCAGGGCAACCACGCGCTCCTCGAGTCGTACGCCTCGCCGAGGCTGCATGCCCGGGCGCTCGGCCGCTGGTTGGGTCGGGTGCCCTCCACCTTTTCGCTCCGGGCGCTCGGTCGTCAGGGCTTCGGTCCTGACCTGCACGAGGTCCTGTGGCCCGTGGTGCGGGAGGAGTGGCTGGACGACCTCCGGGGTGCCCGGTCCATGCACCATCAGTTGTGGCTGGCGATCTTCGAAGCGGCCTGCGAAGACCTGCCGACCCAGCGGCGAGGCCTCTACCTCTACGAGGGCGCATCCTGGGAGCGGGCCTTCGTCCACGCATGGAGGGCTGCCGGTCACGGAGAGTTGATCGGCGTGCCCCACGCCACGATCCGCTTCTGGGACCTGAGGTACTACGTGCACCCCCGGACCCGTGATCGGACCGGACCCCACGCCCTTCCCCAGCCCGACCGACTGGTCCGCAACAACGTGACCGCGTCGGCCGCCTTCGAGGCCGTCGACTACCCCGAGGCGAGGGTGGTGGACTGCGAGTCGCTCCGCTATGCGCACCTGATCGGAATCGAGGCGTCGGAGAGGTGGCCGTCCCCCGAGGGCCCGCTGCGGGTGCTGGTCCTCGGTGAGGTCCGAGCTTCCGCCATGCTGAAGATGCTTCGCATGCTGGCCGAGACCTTGCCGCTCCTCGGCTTCGACGTCGAGTTGGCCCTGAAGGCACACCCGAATTCTCCGGTTCGGGCCGAGGATCACCCGGGGCTGGATCTCCAAATGGTCGGAGGGCCGTTGAGCGACCTGGTGGACGGATTCGACGTCGCCTTCTCGAGCAACGGCACGTCGGCGGGCGTCGACGTGTTGCTCGCTGGCCTCCCGGTGGTCGTGTGGTTGGACGAGGATGACCTCAACCTCAGCGATCTTCGAGGCCTCCCCGGGGTGGCTTTCGTCGGCTCACCCGGTGACCTGGCCGGCTCCTTCCGGGGCATACGGACCGGAGAGGTCAGGGCCCCGTCTGCGCCTGCGTTCTTCACGCTCGATGCCGGCCTGCCCCGCTGGCGGCACCTCCTGGCCGAGGTTCCCACTCACCGTCCCCGGAGCCAGAGCGAGGTGCTGTCGTGATGTATGCCGGGCGGAGGGTCCTCCTCATCGGGTACGGGGTCCTCGGATCCGAGCTCCTCGTGGATCTGGAGGCAGCAGGTGCCGTCGTGGCGACCATCCTCGACGATCGACACCGGGAGATCGACGAGGAGCCTCGCCTCCGCGGCCCGGTCTCCATGCTGGAGGAGGTGCTGGACGGGGGGGGCGTCGACCTCCTGGTCATCGGTGCCTCGCTGATCACGGCCTCGCGGATCAACTGGGTCACCCACCACGCCCGGAATCGGAACCTGCCCGTCTACGTGGCTCCCGAGCGATCCGAGATCGACTCGATGGAGAACCTCAGTGAGGCGACTCGGGTCCCGGAGATCGAGGACCTCTTCGCCCGTTCCTCGCTGGTGGTCGACCGAGACCGGATCAGCGAGGTGGTCGCCGGCCGGCGGGTGCTGGTGACCGGAGCGGGAGGGTCGATCGGCCGACGGACCGTCCATCAGTTGGTCCGCCACGGAGCCGAGAGCGTGGGCCTCTTAGATCGCGACGACTGCCTCCTCCACGACGTGGCCGTCGAGCTCACCGGCTCGATGTTCCACGAGCGGTTCCCCCTCCTCCACGTCGACGTCCAGCACCGTGGCCAGGTCCTTCGGGCATTCGAGGGGTTCCGGCCCGACGTGGTGGTCCACGCTGCAGCCCTCAAGCACGTGGCGACACTCGAGGCCGACCCAGCCAACGCCGTGGCGGTCAACGTCCTGGGGACCGCGCACGTCCTGGAGGCGGCAGGCGAGGTCGACGTCGACCTGCTGGTGAACGTTTCGACCGACAAGGCGGCGTCCAGAGTGGGGAGTCTCGGGGTGTCCAAGTACGTGGGCGAACGGATGACGGTGGGCGAGGGGCGGCCCGGTTTCCGAAGCGTGCGGTTCGGCAACGTTCTCGGCTCTCGAGGCAGCGTCCTGCACACCTTCCGGTTGCAGGCCGAACACCACGGGCGGGTCGACGTGCGGGGCGACGCCACGACGCGCTTCTTCATGACGGGAGGCGAGGCCGCATCGCTCGTCCTCTCGACTCTCACCCAGGAGGACCCGGACGGAACCTTCGTGTTCCGGATGGGCGACCCGGTGCAGATCCTCCGGCTGGCCCAGGCCGTCCTCGACGACATGGCGAGCGGGGGGGCCATCCACCTGACCGACCTGGAGGCTGGAGAGGCCCATCACGAGCAACTTTTCGGTGACGACGAGGACCCGCGCGACACCTCGATTCCCGAAGTGTTCCGAGTCGGCGTGCCCGCCCTGTCGCGCCATGCCGTGGCCAGGAAGGTGGGTGGCCTCGACGCGGCGGTCTCAATGCGCCCCGACGAGGCTCGCGCGCTACTGGCGACGCTGGCCGGGTGGCCGGCCGAAGGGCCGTCCGATCGATGAAGGTCCTCCAGGTCGTTCCATCGTCGGTGGGTCACAACGAGATCCCGTTGTCGATCCTCCGGGTCGGCGGGGCCGACGTCGGGATGGCGACCCTCGACGACGGTTCAGGCGAACTCGTAGCGGCGTGTGAGGGGCTCGGCACTCCAGTCGAGATCCTGGGTGGGCGGGGGACGGCGCGGGCGATCCTCGGGCTCCGACGGCTCCTCCGTGCCGGAGACCACGACCTGGTCCTGGCCCACGGACACCACGCCGGCTGGGCCCTCGTCCTGGCCGCTCGTGGCCTCCGTGTCAGACCGGCCACGGCGGTAGCCAGGCACCACAACCTCTACCACCACATGTCCGACAACCGCCTCCGAGTCCTCATGGACCGGCTCATCATCCGGTGGGCCGACCTGATGGTGGCCTCGTCATCAAGCGTGGGCGACACACTGGTGGCCGAGGGCTGCCCCATGGAGCGCCTGGCATTCGCCACCAACGGACGGTCGTGGGAGGACTCCCCGGGGGTGGAAGGAATGGCGGCCCCTCGGCCCGGAGGTGGCTCGGCGCTGCGCCTTGTCGCCGTCGGGAACCTCAAGGCCGAGAAGGACCATCCGACGTTGATCCGGGCATTGGGCCGGGTCGTGGCGGCCGGACGGGACGTCGAGCTCTTCATCGCCGGTGGGGGTTCCGAGGCGGCCCGTCGGGCGTTAGAGGAGGTGGCGGCGGCCGAGGCGGTCGGCGACCGGGTCCTGTTCGGCGGGTGGTGCGCGGATCCCGAGTCGGTAATGCTCGGAGCGGACGCCGTCGTCCACGCGAGCATCGACGAGGCCTCGCCCCAAGCCGTCTACGAGGCGGCGGGGCTGGGCGTACCGGTGGTGGCCACCTGGGCTGGAGGGATCCGGGACATCCTCGGCCGCTACCAGGAGCTCGTGCCGCCGGGAGACGTGGAGGCGCTGGCGACGGCCATCCTCGAGGTCGTGGACGATCCAGCCGGTGCCCGGCAGCGGGCCCTCCGCCATGCTCCGGACGTGCGGGAGCGTTACGGAAGCGAGCGTTGTGGATCCTCCTACCTGATCGCCTGCCGGAGGGCCTGGGGGGAGGGGCAACCGGCATGACGGCCGGTGAGGTCCGACCTCAGGCGTAGAGGTGGAACTCGGTGGGGATCGATCCCGAGGACCCCGCCATGTTCGGGTTGGTGCCTCCGAGCTGGGTGAAGCCCCCGTAGACGAAGTGCCGGACCCTGCCGTGTCCGGTCATGGTGGTGACGCCGTGGTACGAGTCATGGGCGTTCCGGAAGACCACGAGCCGTCCGCGCGCCGGACGGACCGAGTCCTCGAGGACGCACTCGCCCTCGTCGGGCCAGGCCGGCGATCCCTCCCGGCCGACAGCTGGCCGATAGACGTCGAGGTCCCCGCCGGACGCGTCGTCGTCCAGGGCGTTGAGGTACAGGAGGAAGACGTACCGGCGCATGTCGCTGTCGCGGTGGACGACCCGGCCGTAGCCGTCGGTCGCGCGCGAATAATCGCAGAGCAGCTCGACCACGGTCTCCCGCCTGGTGATCCGGTGCCAGTGGAAGATGGCCCGGCGCCTGACGCCCAGTTGTGCCTGGTGGAGTCTCCGGGCGAGTCGCCGGGCGGCGCTGGTCGCCTCGAGGCGGTCGTCCCCGCGGAGGAGTCGCTCGATCTTCGTGCGCGGTCCACCGTAGACCCGGGCGGGTGCGAGGTCGGCGTCGTTCCCGTCCCGGTCGAGCTCGCCGATGATCCAGGCGAGGAACTCGGGTGACGACAAGCGAGCTTCGAGGTCCCGCCAGGCCGACGAGGCTCCGACCAGCACTCCCCAGTCGTCGGTGGTGTTCGGGACGTAGTGGCGACCGCCGTGGAAGGTCCGACCGCTGGTCGTGGGACAGGACGAGTCGCCGTCCTCCATGAGCCGTCGGCAGGACTCGTCGTCCAGCCAGTCGTCGACCACCAGGAGGTCCCGCACGACGCGGAGCCTACCGACGGAGAGCCTGGACCTCCCGTGCCGGCCTCGGTGGGTCGGGCATACTCAGGCCGTGGTGGTATCCGAGGAGCCGAACGGAGGCGGTGCCGGTCCCGTGGAACGGGCCGCGACGTGGTTCGACCCGCAGGACTACGGCGGGCTGGACGACACGGCGTCGTCGGCAGCCGTGGTGGTGGAGATCCTCCGGGACATGGTCGCCCCATCAAGTGTCGTCGACGTCGGGTGCGGTCCGGGGGTCTTCGTCGCCGAGTGGATCCGGCAGGGGGTCCACGACGTAACCGGCATGGACGGATCCCCGGTGGCCGACGTCTACCGTGGGCCACCGACAACCTTCCGTATCGTCGACCTCACCCTGCCGGTGGGCGCCGAACGACGATTCGACCTGGCCACATGCTTCGAGGTGGCCGAGCACCTACCGCGGGAGTCGGAGGGCGTTCTGGTGTCGAGTCTGGTGGACCTGGCCCCGGTGGTGGCGTTCAGCGCCGCGCCACCCGGCCAGGGCGGCCACGGTCACGTGAACGAGAGGTGGCCGCTGCATTGGACGGGCCTCTTCGCCGCCCACGGCTACCAGCAAGTGGATGCGGTGCGGGGACTCCTCGTCGATCGCGAGGAGGTCGCCTGGTACTACCGGACCAACCTGGTGGTCTTCGCCGACCGCCACCACCTAGGAGGCGTCCTCGAGTGGGCGGACCGGGCGGAGGTCCCGGACCCCCACCAGGTGGCCTTTCAGCGGGGAATCCGGTCCGGCCTCGTGGAACGCGAATGGTCGGAACTCGTCAGGGCAGTCGTCCGGAAGGCACGGCGGAGAGTCGGGACCTCGAGGCTGGGTGGAGTGGTCCGACGCGTCCTTCCCGGCACCGGCCGCTGACGTGTGCGGGTTCGCCGGCCTCCTCGATCCGTCAGGGCGTCGGACGGCCGAGGAGTTGCAGGACCTGGCGGGGGTGATGGCCGACCGGCTCGTTCACCGGGGACCCGACGACCGGGGGACGTGGTGTGACCGGCGGGCCGGCCTGGCGCTCGGCCACCGTCGCCTCTCGGTCGTCGACCTCAGTGAGGCCGGCCACCAGCCGATGCAGTCAGCCGATGGCACCTGGGCCATCGCCTACAACGGCGAGCTTTACAACGCCGACGGCCTAGCGGCGACGGCGGGCCTCGGTCGGGGGGAGCGCCGTGGTCACTCCGACACCGAGGTGTTCGTCGAGGCACTGGCTCGCCTCGGCGTCGAGCGGACCCTGGAGGCTGCGGTCGGCATGTTCGCCTTCGCTGCCTGGGACCTCGAGCGTCGGGAACTCTGGTTGCGTCGCGACCGCTTCGGTGAGAAGCCGCTCTACCACGGTCGACACGACGGGTGCCTGGTTTTCGGCTCCGAGTTGAAGGCCCTCCGCGCAATGCCGGGGTTCCGTCCGTCGATCGACCACGACTCGGTCGCCGACCTGGTGCGCCTGGGCTGCGTGCCGGCTCCGTGGACCATCTACGAGGGGTTCACGAAGGTCAGGCCGGGTCACGTAGAGCGGTTCGACGCCGCCGGCCGTCGGCTGGAGGAGATCTGCTACTGGTCGCCGGTTGACGCCGCCCGGACGGCCTCGGCTTCGGTCCCGGCGGCTGCGGTGGGCGAGGGCGCGGTAGACGAGCTGGCTGTGTTGCTGGGTGAAGTCGTCGGCTCCCGGATGGTGGCCGACGTGCCGCTGGGGGCGTTCCTGTCGGGCGGTATCGACTCATCCACGGTCGTGGCGCTCATGGCCGCCCGCTCGAGCGCTCCGATCCGGACTTTCACCGTGGGGTTCAGCGAGGCGGCATACGACGAGTCCCCCCATGCGCGTGCCGTGGCCTCGCACCTCGGGACCGACCACCACGAGCTGGTGGTGAGCCCGGCGGACGCCCGTGAGGTCATCCCCACGCTGCCCGTCATGTACGACGAGCCTTTCGCCGACAGCTCCCAGATCCCGACCTTCCTGGTCAGCCGCCTGGCCTCGGGACATGTGACCGTGGCGCTCTCCGGCGACGGGGGGGACGAGCTGTTCGGCGGCTACGACCGCTACCGGCACCTCGGCCGACTCCGGGCCGTCTTGGACCTGTGTCCGGGTCCGGTCCGCAGGCTGGCAGGGCGGGGCCTGTCGTCGGTTCCGGTGTCCACCTGGGACCGGGTGGGTGCGGGCCCGCTGGGCAGGCTCGGTCCCGCCGGCGTTCGTCGGCGCCTCGGCCACCGGGCTCACAAGGTGGCCCGCGTCCTCACCGCTGACGGGCCGGCGGGTGCCTACCGCTCGATGATGGGGTCGGTGAACGATCCGACCACCTTCGTCCCCCGTGCCGTCGGCCGACCGGAGGTTGCTGACGGCACAGATCTGGGGGGCCGGTCGGGTTTCGAACAGGCCATGCTGATGGACACGCTGGCCTACCTTCCCGACGACCTGCTGACCAAGGTCGACCGGGCATCCATGTCGGTGAGCCTTGAAGCGCGAGTACCGCTCCTCGATCCGGACCTCTTCGACCTTGCCTGGAGACTCCATCCCGGAGACCGCTTCCGGGACGGGCGGGGCAAATGGGTGCTGCGACAGCTCCTCCACCGATACGTCCCTCCCGAGTTAGTGGAGCGACCGAAGATGGGCTTCGGGATCCCGGTGGGGGACTGGCTCCGTGGGCCACTGCGTGGGTGGGCCGACGACCTGCTGGCGCCCGGCCTCCTGTCTGATCAGGGCTTCTTCGCCGTCGACGAGGTTGAGCGGGCCTGGCGGTCCCACCGGTCGGGCGAGGACGATCTGGTCTTCCAACTCTGGCCGATTCTGGTTTTCCAGGCCTGGCTGGCCGAGGTCCGACCGTGACCGACGGTCCGATCCGCGTCCTGCGGATCATCGCCAGAATGAACGTCGGCGGCCCCGCGTGGCAGACGAGCGTTCTGACCCGGGGTTTGCCCGACCACGGCATCGAGACCCGACTGGTGGTGGGCACGGTCGGGCCGGGAGAGGAGGACTTCGTCTCCCTCCGGGACCCCGACCTTCCGTTGGTCACCGTGCCGGGTCTGGGACGGTCCGTCCGCCTGTTCGGCGACATCCGGGCCCTGGCCTCTCTGGTCGCCGAGATCCGGCGGTACCGACCCCATGTGGTGCACACCCACACAGCGAAGGCTGGCGTCCTCGGGCGGCTCGCCGCGGTGCTCGCCGGGGTCCCGGTCCGCGTCCACACCTTCCACGGCCACCTCCTGCGCGGGTACTTCCCGCCGCTCCTCACCCGTCTGGTGGTCCTGGTGGAGAGGGCGTTGGCCAGACGGACCACCATTGTCGTCGCGGTGGGGGAGCGCGTCCGAGACGAGGTACTGGCCGCGGGAATCGGACGACCCGACCGGATGGTGGCCATCGCACCCGGAGTGGCGGAGCCGCCGGCAGTCGACCGGTCGACCGTCCGGGCGTCGCTCGGGATCCCCTCCGACGTGCCGGTCGCTCTCTTTATCGGACGCCTGACGCCCATCAAGCGCGTCGACCGACTGTTGGCAGCGTTCGCCGAGGTCCTGGAGGGCGTGCCCGACGCCGTGCTGGTGGTGGCCGGCGAAGGCGACCGCCTAGACGGCCTTGTCGCCGAGGCGGCGGACCTTGGAGACGCCGTCCGCTTCATCGGTTGGCAGGCCGACGTGCACCGGCTCTACGCGATGGCCGACGTGGTGGTCATCGCCTCGGACAACGAGGGAATGCCGGTCACTCTGATTGAGGCGGCGATGGTCGGGGTCCCCGCGGTCACGACCGACGTGGGGAGTGCGGCAGAGGTGGTGGAGGACGGGGTGACCGGCCTGGTCGTCCCGCCCGACGCCCGGTCGTTGGCTGCTGGCCTCGTCGATGTCCTGGCCGACGGGGACCGCCGAGCCGAGATGGGGCGGGCGGCCCGGGACCGGGCCCGCTTGTCGTTCGGCGCGAGCCGTCTGGTGTCCGACCATGTCGTGTTGTACCGGCGGCTCCTCGGCCGGTGATGGCCGGTTGGTAGGCTCCCCCGATGCGGGCACTCATCACCGGCGGCGCGGGCTTCATCGGCTCCCATCTGGCCGACCGGCTCCTGGCCCGGGGAGATCAGGTCGTCCTCCTCGACGACCTGTCCACCGGCCGGCTGGCCAACATCGCCCACCTGGAGGGCGACCCCGACGCAGAGTTCGTCCTCGGCTCGATCCTGAACGCCGACCTCGTCGACCACGTGGTCTCCCGGGTCGACGCGGTGTACCACCTGGCGGCGGCCGTCGGGGTCAACCTGATCGTTGAGAAGCCGCTCGAGAGCCTCATGACCAACATCCGGGGCACCGAGACGGTGGTCGAGAAGGCCCACAAGTACGGCAAGCGGATCCTCGTGGCGTCGACCTCGGAGATCTACGGAAAGAACACCTCCGACCGCCTCTCGGAGGACGACGATCGGATCCTCGGGTCACCGCTGAAGAGCCGGTGGTCCTACTCGGAGGCCAAGGCCATCGACGAGATCCTGGCCTACACCTACTGGCGCGAGAAGGGCCTGGAGACGGTCATCGTCCGGTTGTTCAACACGGTGGGCCCCCGCCAGACGGGGAGCTACGGGATGGTCGTCCCCCGCTTCGTGACCCAGGCTCTCCGCGGCGAGTCGATCACCGTGTTTGGCGACGGAAGCCAGACCCGCTGTTTCTGCTCTGTCCACGACGTAGTCGGTGGGATCCTTGACCTCTCGGAGCACCCCGATGCCCTGGGACGCGTCTTCAACCTCGGTGGTACCGAGGAGATCTCAATGGCCGACCTGGCCGAGCGGATCATCCGGCTGGCCGGTTCCACGAGCGCCATCGAGTACATCCCTTACGACCTGGCCTACGAGGAGGGCTTCGAGGACATGGAGCGCCGAGTGCCCGACACCACCCGGGCGCATGAACTAGTGGGATTCGCACCTACGGCTGGCCTCGATGACATCATCAGAGCGGTGATCGACGACCAGCAGCGCTAGGCGGGACTCATGAACGGCATCTGGTGGGAATACCTCCTGGTATTCGGTGCGTCGGCCCTGCTCTGCCTAGTACTCACGCCGGTGGCCATGGCCGTCGCCATCCGGGTCGGCGTCCTCGACCGGCCCGGCGGCCACAAGAGCCACGACTCGCCGACCCCCTACCTCGGCGGCGTGGCCATCGTGGCGGCCTTTTCCGTCTCGGTGCTCGCCGCGGCGATAGTTCAACCGCCGACACGCGGACGGGACGAGCTGATCGTAGTCCTGCTGCTCGCCGTCGGCCTGGCCGTCGTTGGCCTGGCCGACGACCTCTGGAACCTGTCGCCCGTGATCCGGTTGGGCGCCGAGGTGCTCTGCGCCGTGCAGCTGTGGCGGATGGACGCCGGGGTGACGGTGACCGGGGAGACAGCGGTCGACGTCACCTTGACTCTCCTGTGGGTGGTCGGTATTCCCAATGCCTTCAACCTGCTCGACAACATGGACGGGCTGTCCGCTGGCCAAGCCGCCATCTGCTCGACGACGATCTTCGCCGTGGCTGCCGCCAACGGGCAGTTCCTGGTGGCCGGGTTGTCGATCGGCCTGGCCGGCTGCGCGGTCGGATTCCTCCGGCACAACTTCTATCCGGCCCGGATCTACATGGGCGACGGTGGGGCCCTCTTCCTCGGCTTCCTGATCGCCTACGTCGCCGTCAAGCTCCGGTTCGACAGCGCGGTGTCGGAGTCGTTCCTCGTGCCGGTGGTCGCCTGCTCGGTGCCGATCCTCGACACCACCCTGGTCACGGTCGCCCGGCTGTCGACCGGCCGGAGCCCGTTCATGGGCGGCCAGGACCACGTGAGCCACCGCCTGGTGAAGTCCGGCCTACCCATCCCCGTGGCCGTCGGCTCTACCTACTTCGCCTCGGCCTTCATCGGGGTGTTGTGTTTCGTGATCAGTCGAGTCGACCCGACGTCGGCATGGCTCCTGGCCAGCCTGATCGCCGTTACCCTCGCTCTGGGTGGTCTCCTGCTGGGCATGGTTCCCGTCTACCCGGAGAGTCGTCGTAGGCACTTCGCGATCGACGAGCGGGCCTCCTCGACCGACTGACCAGCCGAGGCAGTTTCAGCCGGTGGGTCGTTCCCACGGTCGGGCCTCTTCGAACCATCGCACCGTTTCCTCCAGGCCCTCGGCGAGTGGGGTCGGAACGACGGAGGGGAAGAGCTCCCGGAGGCTCGACGAGTCGGCCTGGGACCGGGGAACATCGCCCACTCGGAGGGGCTGGTGGTCGACGGGGAGGTCCCGGCCCAGGATCCGTTCCAGTTCACCGATCACCTCCATGAGGCTGACCCGGGTCCCGAAGGCCAGGTTGACAGGGTCGGAGTAGACGACCCTGTCAACGATGGCCGTGGTCAGGACGTCTACCACAGTCTCCACGAAGGTGAAGTCCCGGCTCTGCGTGCCGTCGCCGTGGACCGGGAGGGGGTCACCGCGGAACGCCGCGGCGAGGAACGACGGGATGGCCGCCGCGTAGGCGTGCAGGGGCGGTTGTCGTGGGCCGAAGATGTTGAAGAAGCGCAGGGCCAGGACCGGAAGGTCGTAGGCGTGCCCCCAGGCCAGGGTGTAGGCCTCGGTGGCCAACTTGCTGGCCGCATACGGGCTCACCGGTCGGGTGGCCAGGTCCTCGTGCTTGGGGAGGGTCTCGTTGGCGCCGTAGACCGACGAGGACGAGGCCACGATCACGTGGAGGCCGCCGGCCCGTCGAGCCGCCTCGAGGACGCGGAGGGTGCCCGTGGCGTTCGCCTCGTGGGCGGCCACCGGGTGGGCCACCGAGCGCGGTACCGAGGAACGGGCGGCTAGGTGGACGATGGAGTGGGCCCCTTCGAAGGCCCGGTCCAGGAGGTCCTCGTCCAGGATGGAGCCCTCCAGGAGCGTGGTGTCGCAGCCGTCGAGGTTGTCCCGGAAGCCAAACGAGAGGTCATCGACCACGACCGTCCGCTCGATCCGTGGGTGCCGGTCGAGACGTCGGACCAGGTTGGAGCCGACGAATCCAGCCCCGCCGGTGACGACGACCTTCATCGCCGTCGATCCAATTCCCCGTTGGTGCCTGGCATGCCCGATCCGTCCTGGACTCCTGCTCGCACGGCAGACTACCCACCGGGGACCGGACAGCTTCCGGTTCCCGGGTGGTCCGCGCCGGGGCTACCGGACGGCCGGACCGGCCCGCTGGTACGGTTGCTGGTCGGTTCACCGGTGGTCGGTGGCCCGCGGGATTCTGCACATGGACTCGTTCTTCTCCGACTACTTCGAAGATCTAGCCACCCTGGTGGCTACGGCCTCCGCGGAGGACCTTGAGGCCGTCGTGGACCTGCTGGACGGAGTGGTCCGGTCGGGCGGGAAGGTCCTCCTTGCCGGGAACGGAGGCAGCGCAGCCGTCGTCAACCACGTCACCGTGGACCTGGTCAAGGCGGCGGGGATCCGAGCTGTCAACTTCAACGAGTCGAGCCTCGTCACCTGTTTCGCCAACGACTACGGCTACGACCGATGGGTGGCGGAGGCGCTCCGCGTCCACGGGGATCCCGGCGACCTCGTGGTCTTGGTGAGCAGTAGCGGCGAGTCGGACAACCTCGTCAACGCAGCGGTGACGGCGACCGCGATGGACCTGACCCTCGTCGTCCTCTCGGGCTTCGCCGCGGACAACCGCCTGCGCACCCATGGCGACGTGAGCCTCTGGGCGGACAGCCGCTCCTACAACCACGTCGAGAACGTCCATCAGGCCTGGCTTCTGGCCGTGGTCGACCGGTACGTCCACCGGATGACCGGATGACCGGATGACCGGTGGATCGGCGGTCGGGGAGTGAGGGTCCTCGTCACCGGCAACCTCGGCTACATCGGTACGGTCCTCGCGCCGTTTCTCGGCAACCGTGGCCACGAGGTGCGCGGCCTCGACGTGGGCTACTTCGACGACTGCCTCCTGGAGCCCGCCCGGGGGCCGGTCGACCAGCGCTGGCGGGACATCCGGGATGTGGAGGACGACGACCTCGAGGGGATGGAGGCGGTGGTCCACCTGGCCGGACTCTCCAACGACCCCCTAGGGGAGTTCGACGCCTCGCTGACCGAGGAGATCAACCTCGGCGGCACCCTCCGGCTTGCCGACCTCGCCCGTCGAGCCGGGGTGCGGAGGTTCGTGTACGCGTCCTCCCAATCCATGTACGGGATCTCCGAGACGGACGAGGAGCTGGACGAGGACCGGAGCGCCAAGAATCCCCTGACCGCCTACGCCCGCACCAAGTGGGAGGCGGAGCTGGCCTTGATGGCGGGTCGGGCACCGGGCTTCGAGGTGACGGCCATGCGTCCGTCCACGGTCTTCGGGAGCAGTGCCCGGCTGCGATGCGACATCGTCTTCAACAACCTGGTGGCCTCGGCCTACACCTCGGGGGCGATCGAGGTGAAAAGTGACGGCACGCCCCGACGGCCTGCCGTCCACGTCCTGGACGTCTGTTCGGCCTTCACCGCGGGCCTGGAGGCGCCGGCCGGGGTGGTCGACGGGCGGGCATTCAACGTGGGGGTCGACCAGGGAAACCACACGGTCCGGGAGCTAGCCGACACGGCGGGCCGGGTGGTGCCGGGGAGCTCCGTCGTCTACACGGGCGAGCACGGGAGCGACTCGCGGACCTACACCGTCGGCTTCTCCCGGATCCTCACCGAGTTGGCCGACCACTACCGGCCGGAGTGGACGCTGCTGGCCGGTGGCGCCGAGCTATGTCGCCTCTTCGACCGGGTGGGGTTCGACGGGGAAGCCTTCCGCGGGTCGACCTGCAACCGCCTCCGACGACTCGAGGAAATGGCATCGTCGGGCCGCCTCGATGGGGACCTCCGAAGGGTGGACGGGAGGCGATCGGCTTGACCGAAGGGTTGTTCGAAGTCGAGGAGGCCTGCAGGGTCTGCGGATCGGAGGACCTCCTGCCCGTCCTCGACCTCGGCGCCCAGCCGCCGGCCAACAGCCTGCGGTCGGACCCCTCGGAGGAGCAGGTAGAAGTTCCCCTGGAGCTCGTCTTCTGCGGGTCGTGTCGGGTACCCCAGCTGACGGTCACCGTGGACCCGGCAGCGCTCTTCTCCCAGTACGTATGGGTCACCGGAACGGCGAGGGCCACCCACGACTACAGCGCGGTCTTCCGGGACCGGATCGTCGCCACGATGGGCAGCGACAGTGACGCGGAGCCGTTCCTCGTGGAGGTGGCCAGCAACGACGGGACGTTTCTCCGACGGTTCCAGGAGGTGGGGTGGCGGGTCCTGGGCGTGGATCCGGCACAGAACATCGTCGACGAGGCGGTGGCCGCCGGGGTGCCGACCCGCTGCGACTTCTTCGACCTGGGCGTGGCCGCGGCGGTCGAAGCTGACCATGGCCGTGCCGACGTCCTGGTTGCCCGCAACGTGATTCCCCACGTGAAGGCCATCCACTCGATCCTCGAGGGCGTCGTCGCAATGCTCCACGACGATGGGGTGGCGGCCATCGAGTTCCACTCCGCGTCCCGGATCGTCGAGGAACTCCACTACGACTCGATCTACCACGAGCACCTCTTCTACTTTTCCCTCTCCACGCTGTCGGCGCTCTGTCGGCGCTACGGGCTCCAGGCCTTCGACGTGTTCGACAGCCCGATCAGTGGCGGGTCGAGGGTCCTCCTCCTGTCGGCGGACGGTCGGCCGGAGGCGGCAGCGTTGAGCGAAGCCCTGGCCGGCGAGGTCGAGATGGGCATCACCGACTACGAGACCTGGCGGGCGTTCGGCGAAGGCTCCCGGCGACACGCGTCGAGGCTGGCCGAGGTAGTTGGGGAGCAGGCTGACAGGGTCCCCGTGATCGGCTACGGCGCCTCGGCTCGCAGCTCGACGATGCTGAACTTCGCCGGGATCGACGTCGGTCGGGTGTCGGCCGTGATCGACCAGAACCCGGGGAAGCAGGGGCAGTACACGCCGGGCACCAACATCCCCATCGTCGATCGTGACGAGGGCCTTCGGATGCTGGGCGACGACGGCGTGGTGCTCCTTCTGGCCTGGAACTTTGCCGAGGAGATCCTCGAGGGCCTCCGAGCCGACGGCATCCGGTGCGAGGTCGTCGTTCCTCTGCCCGGCGACGTCCGGAGCATCCGGGGGGAGGACCCGTGGAGGTCCTGACCACCACCATCGCCGGGGTCCGCCTGGTCCGTCCGGAGGTCCACGCCGACGAACGCGGTGAGTTCTGGCGGTCCTTCTGCCGAGGGACGCTCGCCGGATCGGGGGTTGATTTCGACGTAGTCCAGAGCAACGTCTCGGTCAACCGCTCCCGCCACACCCTCCGGGGATTTCACTTCCAGCGCCCCCCCTCGATCGAGCAAAAGATCCTGACCGTGGTGGCCGGGGCCGCCCACGTCGTCGTCGTCGACGTCCGGCCGGACTCACCCACCTTCCTCGACCACGTGGCGGTGTCCATCGAACCGGGCGATCGACGATCGGTCGTGATCGCGGCCGGGTGCGCCACCGGATTTCTGACCCTCGCCGACGACACGTTCGTCCACTATCAGATGGGTGACGTCTACCGGCCGGAGGGCTATGCAGGGTTCCGCTACGACGATCCTGCCGTTGGCGTCGAATGGCCAGCGGAGCCAGCCGTCATCTCGGAGCGCGACGCCGGCTTCACACCGCTAGATCCAGCATCGCCGTGAGGGTCCTGATCGTCGGCGCCAGCGGCTTCCTCGGGCACCACGTGGTGTCCGCGCTGGTCGGAGCCGGCCACCGGGTGATGGGGACGAGCCGGTCCGGTAGGCAGGGCCTGGCGGCCTACCAACTCGGCGACCCGATCCCGGCGACGGTGGTCGAATTCGGACCCGAGGCCGTGGTCGACCTCGCCTGGGAGGGAATCCCCGACCTCGGCCCGGAGCAGTGTGCGGCGAACGTGGCCGCCCAGGACGTCTTCCTCGGGCATGTGGTTGCGCTGGCGGGCGTCCGTCGCTTGGTGGTCACAGGCAGCTGCCGAGAGTATGGGGACGCCGTGGGTGTCGCCACCGGGACGGCGACGCCGGTCGACGACTTCGGCCGGGCCAAGGACGAGGTGCACCGGATCGCAGCGGAGCGCTGTCGGGAGGCAGGCATCGCATTGGCCTGGCTCCGGGTCTTCTACACCTACGGGCCCGGGCAGCGGCCGGGGAGCCTGATCCCGACGGTCCTCGACGCCCGCCAGGGGGGCGTCGAGCCCCGGGTACGCGACCGGTCGGCCTCGCACGATTTCATCCACGTCTCCGACGTCGCCGCGGCGGTCGTCGCCGCGCTCGGGTCCGGTGCCGCCCACGACGTGGTGGACCTCGGTTCCGGGGAGTCGTCGACGGTCGGAGCCCTGGTCGACCTGGCGACCGAGCTCCTCGCAGTGTCGGACCCGTCGCCGATGTCGGAATCCATCGACCCGTCGGTCCAGCCGATCCTGGCCGACGTGGACCGGACAGAGGCGGTCCTCGGATGGCGACCGCGCGTCGGGCTGGCGATGGGGATCCGGCATATGGTCGAGGCAAGGGCCGACGGGGCTGCGAGACTCGCCGGAGGTCGGGAGGACGAGCCGGGAGATCCGGGATGAGCCAGTACGCCAGGTTCCGTGCCGAGTGCGCCGCGGAGGTCGAGGCACAGGGTTCCGACGAGGACTTCGAGGCGGTCACCCGCGAGTGGTTCGACCGTTCGATCCACTCGCGCTACTCGTACCACTTCGAGTGGCTGGGACGGCCGGTCATCCAGTACCCACAGGACGTCGTCGCCATGCAGGAGATCCTCTTTGAGGTGAAGCCGGACCTGGTGATCGAGACGGGGATCGCCCATGGCGGGTCGCTGGTCCTCTACTCCTCCCTGCTTGAGCTCAACGCTCTCCACGGTGGCCCGGTGGATGCCCGGGTGCTTGGCATCGACATCGACATCCGGTCCCACAACCGTGCAGCGATCGAGGCCCACCCGATGGCGGCACGGATCGACATGATCGAGGGCTCCAGTACGGATCCCGAGGTCGTCAAACAGGTCCACCGTGCTGCCGAGGGCCGCGAGACCGTCCTGGTCTGTCTAGACAGCCTTCACAGCCATGACCACGTGCTGGCCGAACTCGACGCCTACGCCCACCTGACGTCGGTCGGCAGCTACTGCGTGGTCTTCGACACCGTCGCTGAGATGCTCCCCCAGAGTTACTTCGAGGCAGCGGACCGGCGGTGCGGGCCCGGGGACAGTCCGATGACGGCACTCGACGCCTTCCTAGTCGACCACCCCGAGTTCGAGGTGGCCTCGGAGGTCTCGGACCGCCTGCTCATCACGGTCGCCCCCGGCGGCTACCTCCGTCGGATCGCCTGACATCCGCGGACGGGGTCACCGTGGAATCGATGCAGGTGGCGATCCTCTGCGGGGGGCTCGGTTCCCGCCTCTGGCCGATCACCGAGGCGGTTCCCAAGCCGATGGTTGAGGTCGCCGGTCGACCGTTTCTCGAGCACCTGATGTCACAGATGGCCGCCGAGGGGCACTGCCGTTTCCTCCTGATGACCGGATACCTCGCCCACCAGGTCCGGGACCACTTCGGCGACGGCTCGTCGCGTGGCTGGGAGGTGGCGTACTCGGAGGGGCCGGCGTCGTGGGACACTGGGCGAAGGCTGGCCGAAGCGACGGATCTCCTGGAGCCGAGCTTCCTCCTCCTCTACTCGGACAACTGGGCGGACGTGGACACGCAGGCTCTCGTGGACCGGCACCGGTCGACTGGTCGGGCCGTGACGGCCACCCTGGTGGCCCGCGAGGACGGAAACGTGAGGTTCGGCACCGACACCGACCTCGAAGCGTACGTCCCGTCCCGGCAGGGTGGGGCGCTCCACCACGTCGAGATCGGGTACATGGCCGTGGAGCGCGATCGGGTGATGGAGCACCTCCACGGCCTTCCCGGTGCGCCGGACGTCGGCTTCTCCGCGGTCCTTGGCTCGTTGGCCGAGGCGGGGGAACTTGGAGGCCACGCACTCACCGGTCGGTACCTCAGCGTGTCGGACCCGGCGCGCCTCGACGTCGCTCGGGAGCACTTCTCCGGCAAACGCATCCTGCTGGTCGACCGGGACGGGACCATCAACCGGAAGGCGGCTCCCGGCGAGTACGTCGCTTCCAGGGACCAGTTCGAGTTCATCCCGGAGACCGTCGCCGCGATGCGCGAGTTGGCCGTCGACGGCTTCAGGTTCATTGTCATCACCAACCAGGCGGGTATCGCCCTGGGGACGGTCGACCCGATCGAAGTCGAGGCGATCCACCGCTCCATGGTCGAGGACCTGTTCGCCGAGGGCATCGAGGTCCTCGACGTCTACCTGTCGCCCGACCACTGGGACTCCGGCTCGACGACGCGCAAGCCGGCTCCCGGCCTCTTCCACGCCGCGTCCTCCGACCACCGCTTCCGACTGGACCGCGTCCTCTACGTGGGAGACGACGAGCGCGACTGCCAGGCGGCCGCCAACGCGGGCTGCGGTATGGTCTTGATCGATGACAGCGGGGCGTCGTCAGACCTTCCGGCCAATCGGCGCCACCACTCGGCGCACCGGAGCCTGCTGGAGGCGCTTCCCGTGATCCGCGACCACTACGGCGTCGAGGTGGAACGGTGATCATCAGCAGGACCCCGCTTCGGCTCAGTTTCTTCGGTGGTGGGACCGACCTCCGCTCCTACTACCGGATTCGCCCTGGTCGGGTGGTCAGCACTGGGATCCAGCGCTACCTGTACGTGGTGGTGAGGGAGCAGGAGGCCTTCGTCGACCGTCGGTACCGCATTAACTGGAGCCAGACGGAGTTCTGCGACGAGATCGAC
>JAZADN010000078.1:0-6996 GCA_036123585.1 Actinomycetota bacterium
GAACGCGGCCAGCCGCCCCAGAGCCGGCAGCACCGCGCCCATCTTGAGCTTGTAGTCGGGGACCGCATCGCCGGGCCGCACCGAACCCCACAGCCCGGAGAACACCACCACCTGCCGGTCCACGCCCCGGCGCACCTTCGCCGGCAGCGACGGGTAGCCGAGGGCGTCGTACAGCACCCCCGTATAGCGCTCGATGGCCGGCATGGTGGGTGACGAGTCGACGACCAGGTTGGCGGCCGTGGCCTCCTCGGCCTTCGCCCCCTTCACGCCCAGCAACTTCCTGCGGGCCTCCGGGGAGCCGCCCATTGCGTCCATCAGGGCGTCGATGACGATCCCGCGGGCGCCGGCGAGGTCGGAAAACGACTGGTCGGCGTCCACCCACCGGGGCCCGTCGCCCCCAGGCGCCTTCCCCTCCGACGGTGGCAGGAGGATCAACGGAGCGGCCACCGGCCGACGGTACCCTCGCCGCCGTGACCGACCCGGCGACCCACCAGACCCCCCCGCCAGCGGCCGCCTCGGCGCACGACGCCGAACAGGCCCCGGAACTGGAGCACGACCCGGAGGCAAACGACGCCGAACTCGAACGCCTGGAAGCCGACATGGCCACCATCGAGGCGGCCATGGACCGGGTTGACGCCGGCGACCTCGACGGTGCGACGACGCTGATGGAACGCCTCGACGACGCCCCGGAGGACGACGCCTCCTAGAGCAGGTCCGGCAGGGTCCCGTCGGGGAGCAACTCGACCCGCGGTCCGGCCGATACCTCACCGCCGGACACCGCGAACCAGCGGGCCCCCAGGTTGGGGATGCGATGCCAGTGCTCTCCGCAAGACTCCTCGAGGGCGTACACCACCCCCCCGTGGGCCACCACCAGCACCTCGCCACCGTCGGCCTGCTCGGCGACCCGCGACAACGCCCCGACGACCCGGCCGACCATGGACTCGTTGGACTCGTAGGCCGGAGGTCGCTTCCCGTGCTCCAGGTAGCCGGGCCACTGTGTCTCGATCTGGGTCCGGGTCAGCCCCTGCCACTCGCCGGCGTCGCGCTCCATCAGGTCCGGATAGGTCAGCACCGGCCCGATCCCCAGGTGCTCGGCGATGATGGCCGCCGTCTCCGCTGCACGCTGCAGCGGCGACGACACCACGGCATCGAACGTTCCCAGTGCCCTGGCTGCCACCGCGGCCTGCCGCCGACCCTCGGTGGTCAGCGGCGGATCGGCTCGACCCTGCCAACGTCCCACCGCGTTCCACTCCGACTGCCCGTGGCGGACCACGAGCAGGTGGGCGGCGGCGTCGGACATGCCGGCCGACGGTACCGGTCCCGTGCCGTCCCGCCCGGCAGGGCTGTTCGAAAGCCCCCTCCGTAGACTGGCTCGATGGCCGTGCTGCGCCTCTTCGCCTCGGTCCGGGTCGCCGCCGGCACCGGGCAGGTCGACGTCCCCGGTGCCACCGTGGGCGACGTCCTGGCCGCTGCCGTCGACAGGTTCGGCGACGGTTACGCCGGCGTGGCCGCCACATGCCGGGTCTGGCTCAACGGCGAGGCCGCCGAGGTGTCCGACGCGGTGACCGACGACGACGAGGTGGCCCTCCTGCCACCCGTCTCCGGGGGTTGCGACGGGGATCGCATCGGGAGCCCATCGTGAAGCGGCTCGCGGTGCTCTCCCTTCACACCTCGCCGCTGGTTCAGCCCGGCGCCGGCGACGGTGGCGGCATGAACGTCTACGTCCGCGAGCTGGCCTCTGCACTGGCGCCGGCCGGAGGCTGCTCGACCGTGTTCACCCGTCGGGTCGACGACGAGGTCCCGACGGTGGTCGACGTCGAGCCGGGCTTCCGGGTCGTCTACGTCGACGCCGGTCCCCATGACCTGGCCAAGGAGGACCTCCCTTCGGTGGTCGACGAGTTCGCCGACGGTGTGTCCGCCCACCTCGCGGCCAATCCCGACCACGACGGCATCCTCGCCAACTACTGGCTGAGCGGTGTGGCCGGCCACCGTCTCAAGCACGAGTTGGGACTGCCGCTACTCACCATCTTTCACACACTTGCCAGGGTGAAGGCCGAGACGGGAGACGACGAGCCGCAGCGTCGGGTCGAGGCCGAGACGGCCGTCGTCGGCTGCTCGGACATGATGCTGGCCAACAGCACCGAGGAGGTCCGGCAACTGGTTGACCTGTACGGCGCCGATCCGGATCGCATCGAGGTCGTCCCGCCCGGCGTCGACCATGCGTTCTTCTCGCCCGGCTCGCAGTCGGTTGCTCGACGGGCCACTGGCCTGGGGGAGGGACCCGTCCTCCTGTTCGCCGGGCGCATCCAGCCGCTCAAGGGCGTCGACGTTGCCGTCCGCACCCTCGCCGAGTTGGACCGCTCCGACGCCCGGCTGGTCGTCGTCGGTGGGGCCAGTGGAGCCGACGGCGGTGCCGAGGAGGCCCGCCTGTATGAGTTGGCCGACGCCCACGGCCTGGCCGACCGGGTGGTGTTCGTGCCGCCGCAGCCCCACCACGTGCTGGCCACCTGGTACCGGGCCGCCGACGTGGTCCTCATGCCCAGTCGGTCCGAGTCGTTCGGGCTGGTGGCGCTGGAGGCCGCGGCCTGCGGAATCCCGGTGGTGGCCGCCGGCGTCGGGGGTCTGCGCTCTCTGGTCGAGCACGGTCGGACCGGCTACCTGGTCGACGGTCGAGACCCGACCGCCTACGCCGAGCGGGTGGCCTGCATCCTCGACGATCCGGCCACCGCGGCGCGCATGTCGGTGGCAGCCACCAAGGGCTCGTGGTCGTACACCTGGTCGGCGACCGCGGCGCGGCTACGCCGCATCTGCGACGACGTGGGGTCCCGTTCCCTGGTCGACTGCGCCTGAGTCGGCCGCCACCCGTGCCCGACGCCGACCTCCAATCCGACACGTCCTCGCCGGGGGGAGCAGCCCTCGGGCCGGACGAGATGGCGGCCGTCGCCAACGCGGTCGACGCCTGGCTGGATCGCGAACTGGTCGACAACCCGGTGCTGGCCGCCGTCGAGCGCGCTTCGGAGCCCGGCTCGTCCGAACGACGCTGGTTCGTCCGCATCGAAGGCGAGGAGAAGGACGTTTCGACCATCCGCCTGACCCTGCGCCAGCGGATGCTCCATCATGAGACCTACGTGCTGCCCGCCCCCGAGGAGGACCACGCCCGTTTCCACGAGCACCTGATGCGCCGCAATCGCGATCTGGTCGGGGCTGCGTTCTGCGTGGGGGAGGAGGACGCCGTCTTCCTGGTTGGGGCCATCCCGGCGGCCACCGTCGACGACGACGAACTGGACCGGATCCTCGGCACCGTCTGGGCGGCCATCGAGCGGTGCTTCCGTCCGGCCCTGCGAATCGGCTTCGCGTCCCGGCTCGGCGCCTAGCCGCCACGGAGTGGGACGTATGTCGACTTTCGGCCCATTTCGTCCCATCGTGAACCCCGGATCCGGTGGCGAGTGCATCGGGATTCGATCGGGAAAGTGAGTTCTCCGATGACGTCGCCAACGGATCCACCGGGTCGGGGCCCCCGCTGGCAGATGGAGGAGCAGGCCGGAGTTACAGCCGGGACGGACTACCGCCGCCCGTCCCGGCTGCTCGTCTTCTCGGTGACGGCCATGGCGCTGCTCAACAACGCGGTCCTCATGAGCTCGACGCCCGAGATCCTCGCGGACCTCGGCCAGCCGGTCGAACGGGCCGGAATGCTCATCGCCGCCGGGACCCTCGCCGGAATCGTTGCCGCCCCCGCCATCGGCTTTCTGGCCGACCGGTACGGACGCAAGCGGATCCTTGTCCCGTGCCTGCTCGTCTTCGGGGCCTTCGGCTGCCTCGGCGGGTTCAGCCCCTCGTTCGAAGTCCTGCTGACCGTCCGCATCCTCCAGGGCCTCGGCTCGGCCGGCCTCATCAACCTCGTGATGGTCCTGATCTCCGACCACTGGTCCGGCCTGGACCGGGCCCGCCTCCTGGGCCAGAACTCGGCGGTCATCACCGGGTTCCTCGCCGTCTTCCCCTTTCTCGGCGGGGCCACCACCGATCTGTTCGGATGGCGGTGGAATTTCGCCTACTACGGCCTGTCCCTGCTGGCCGGTGCCGCGGGGGCCCGGTACCTACACGACCCGTGGTCACCCCGTCGCGACCCGGTCGGGCGGCAGGTGCGTGACGCCCTGACCGAGGTGAGGGTCCCGCTGACCGCCACCTGCATGGCCCTCGGCACGCTGATCTTCTTCGTCATGTTCGGGGTGTTCCTGACCCTGGTGCCCATCCACCTGGCCGAGAAGTTCGGCCTCGGCCCGACCGCGCGCGGGGTCGTGGCTGCCGTGCCGGCGGTGACCTCCACCATGACGTCGTTGGCCGTCATCTGGTTCCGCCGCCGGTTCTCGGTGGCCACCATGGTCGTGGCCGGGCTCGCGGTGTTCGCCGCCTCGTTCGTGGCCATGGGCCTCGGGACGCTGTGGCTGTTGGTCGTCGCCACCGGGATATACGGACTGGCCGAGGGAATAACCCTGCCGACCATCACCGACCAAGTTGCCGAGCGGGCACCAGAGCACCTGCGTGGCGTCCTCATGGCACTGTGGGTCGGCGGCCTCCGGATCGGCCAAACCACCGGCCCGCTGGCCGTCGGCGTCGCCATGGGCTGGTGGAGCACCGCCACGGTGTTCGTGGTGGCCGGTGGGGGTGTCGCCGCCATCGCCGTGATGCTGGTCGTTTCGAGGGTCCTGCCCTCCACACCGTCCTCGGCCTGACCCCGGTCGGTCGGCGGCCCCTAGGCTCCCCGCGGTGGGCACGAGACTTCAGGTGATCGGCGGCGGGAAGATGGGCGAGGCCCTGCTCGGCGGTCTGTTGGCCGACGGCTGGGCGTCAGCAGAGGAGCTCCACGTCGTCGAGCCCGACCCCGACCGACGGACCGTCCTAGCCGGGCTTCTTCCGGGCGTGTCGCTCGGAGAAGCAGCGATAGCAGGCGTCGACACCCTCGTCGCCGTCAAGCCGCACGTGGTGGCCGACGTCTGCGCCGACCTGGCCGACCTGGGCGTGCCCCGGGTGCTGTCCATTGCCGCCGGGGTGACCACCGCGGCCATGGAAGCGGTCCTGGGAGGGGGCGTGCCCGTCGTCCGGGTCATGCCCAACACCCCGTCGCTGGTCGGCGAGGGCGCCGCCGCAGTGGCCGGAGGGGCGGCCGCCTCTGGCGACGACCTGGCCTGGGCTTCGGAGATCCTCGGGGCTGTCGGGAAGGTCGTTGTCGTCGACGAGGGCCTGATCGACGCCGTCACCGGCCTGTCGGGTTCGGGTCCGGCCTACGTCTTCCTGCTCGCCGAAGCGCTCATGGACGCTGCAGTGGCCGAGGGGCTGTCCCGCGACGTGGCCGTCACCCTCACCGAGCAGACTCTGCTGGGCGCCGCCACCCTGCTCCGCGATTCCGACGACCCGCCGTCCACGCTGAGGGAGAACGTCACCTCGAAGGGTGGGACCACGGCCGCCGGCCTCGCCGTGTTCGAGGCGGCCGGTTTCCGTGGCATCGTCGCCGAGGTGGTCGCCGCGGCGGCCGCCCGCTCCCGCGAGCTGGGCGCCGGCTGAGGTCCGTCGGTGGGACGCCACCACGACACCCTCTCCTTCCTGTCGGACTACGGGACCGACGACGAGTTCGTCGGCGTCGTCCACTCCGTCGTCCACGGCATCGCCCCCGACATCCGCATCGTCGACATCACCCACGGGATCCCGCAGCACGACGTCCGGGCCGGCGGCCTGGCGCTGGCCCGTAGCGCCCAGTACCTGTGTCCCGGCGTGGTCCTCGCCGTGGTCGACCCCGGCGTGGGGACCGAGCGGCGGGGAGTGGCCGTCGAGGTCGGAGGTGGCCAGTCGGTCCTCGTCGGACCCGACAACGGCCTGCTGGCCCCTGCGGTGGCCATGGTCGGCGGTGCCGGCCGGGCCGGCTCGTTGACCGACCCGGCCTGGCACCTCCCGTCCCCCGGGACCACCTTCGACGGCCGCGACGTCTTCGCCCCGGTGGCCGCCCACCTGGCTACCGGCGTCGACCTCGCTGAAATGGGAGAGGAGGTGGACCCCAACGGCCTCTTCCCGGCCGTGGTCTCGGCCGCCGCCCTCGAGGCCGACGGGCTGCACGCCGAGGTGTGGTGGGTCGACCGGTTCGGCAACGCCCAACTCAACGCGGGTCCCGAGGACCTGGCCGAACTGGCTGCCGGCGCTGCCGACCGGTTCCGGGTGCGGATCGGCGAGCGGGTCCTGCCGGCCCGCCTGGTCACCGCCTACGACGCCGTGGAGCCGGGTGGCCTCGGCCTGCTCGTCGACTCGGCCGGGCTGGTGTCGCTCGTCATGGCCCGTACCTCGGCCGCCGCCGACCTAGGCCTCGGACCGTCGGACCCGGTGGTCGTCGAGGTGGCCGACGGTCCCGAGGGCACGTCCACCCCGGTCACCCTGGGGACCCGAACGGAGAGCGGCGGGGACCGCTGATGCGCCTCGGAACGACGATCGTGACCGCCGTGCTCCTGGTGGCCATCCTCGGAGCTGCCGTCCTCCAGTTCGTCTTTCTCGTCGACTGAGCACCCCGGCATCGACCGGCTTGGCACCGGCCCCCCGAAACGTTCAGGTACTGCGGGTCCCGGTGGCGGTCAGCGCTCCGGCGAAGATCAGCGAGATCCCGGCGAGCAGCGACACGGCGAACCCGGTCATCTCGTCGAGTACCGAGTTCAACAGTCCACCCCAGCTCAGCACCAGTGCCCCGGCCACGATCAGGCCGTTGCCGGTCGCTCCTCGTCGGGCGCCCGGTGCGTCGGAGCGCAGGAGGCGCACCATCGACCACGCCGAGCCGGCGATTACCACCAGTGCTCCCACCGAAGAGGCTACGGCGGCCACCACCCGGGGGCCGGCACCGAACACGTCGCTGCCCTGGGGCAGTTCGTCGGGCACGAAGGTCCCGGTGATCGGCGAGGCGGCCACCACGCCGGCTGCGAACGTGCAGACGATGACGACGACCACGGCGATCCGATCCGCCGT
>JAZADN010000079.1:0-7346 GCA_036123585.1 Actinomycetota bacterium
GAAGCGGGTGACCTTCTGCGACGAGTCGGCTGTCCAGCCACCTCCGTAGTGGTAAGGATCGCCGGCCAGCAAGGCCACCGGCCAGCCATCGAGGCGGGCCAGGCCGCAGATGGCCGACCGCCCGAAGGCCTTCCCCACCTCGAAGAATGAACCGAGGTCGACCACCGACTCGACGATCGACCGCATCTTGTAGACCTGCCGGCGATCCCGCGGGACTATGTCAATCAGGCTGTCGTCGGTGCGGCCCGGGTCGTCGGTGACGGGTCCGCGTTCGGGGAGTTCGTACACCGACGACGGCAGGTACGACAAGAACCGGCGGGTCCGCTCGAAAGCCTCCTCCTCGGATTGGACCTCGTCGTCGACCACGCCATTGCGGGTGTGGATGCGACTCCCGCCCAAGCCCTCCTTGTCGACCTGTTCGCCCCCCATGCGATTCACGACCGGCGGGCCGGCGGCGAACAGGTGGGACATGCCCTTCACCATCAGCGAGTAGTGGCTGGTCACCGCCCGGGCCGCTCCGAGTCCGGCCACCGAGCCGAGGCACAGGGCCACCGTCGGCACCGTGGCCAGGTTCGACACGACGTGCTCCCATCCGGGATTCATGGGCACGTATGTGCGGGCGCCTCTGCCGTACCCGCCGTCACCTTCGGAGACCTTCTTGGACGGGTCGGTGTCGAGAGTGCGGACCGAACCGCCGCCGCCGGTACCGTCGAGCAGGCGGACGATGGGCAGGCGCAGTTCTCCGGCCATCTTCTCGGCCGACACCTGCTTGCCGATGATCGCCGCGTCGGCCGCCCCGCCCCGCACCGTGAAGTCATCGGCGGCCACCACCACGGGTCGACCATCGAGGCGGGCCCGACCGAACAGGAAGTTGGCTGACCGCAGGTCGACGAGGGCGTCGTGCTCGTCGTAGGTGGGACTTCCGGCGATCTTGCCGACCTCGTGGAACGACCCCTCGTCGACGAGGGCGTCGATGCGTTGGCGGACGTCGAGCTTGCCGCGCTCGTGTTGGCGGGCCACCTTGTCGGGGCCACCCATACGCTCGGCCAGAGCCTCCCGCTGCCGCAACTCGTCGAGCTCGGGCTCCCATGTTCGCTGCTCAGATCTGCCTCTGCCGCCACCTGCCCCTGCGGACTCCCCTCCGCCCACGGTCGTGTCCCCCCCCTCAGCAGGGGCGGAGCTCGGTGAGGCCCCGCACGTTGTCGCGCAGCACGAGCTGCCGGTCCCCCTCCGACAGGTGCTCCACCTCGGTCAAATAGTGCAGCGGAGTGGGCATGCCCTCCACGTGCGGCCAGTCGGAGCCGAAAATGACGTGTTCGGCGCCCATGATCTCGACGACTTCGTCGACGTCGTCCTCCCAGAACGGGTTCATCCATACGTGGTGACGGAACAGGTCGACCGGGTCTTCGTCGAACCAGCGCGGCGTCTTCTCGCGCTGCTGGCGGAGCTTGCGGAACATCTGAGCGAGGTAGTCCGAGCCGTTCTCCACCGAGGCCACCCGCAGGTTCGGAAAGCGGGTGTACATCTTCTCCAGCGACATAGTGATGAGCCAGTCATGGGCGGCCCGCTCGATGTTGAACGCCTTGATGGACGGTCGGTAGCGGCCCGTCCCGGCTCCGACGCCGAATGACACGAAGCCGTCCTCGGCGTATCCCTGGGTGCTGTAGCCACTGTCGCCTGCGTGGACGACGGTGGTGATGCCCACCTCGTCCACCCGGGCCCAGAACGGGTCGAACACCGGGTCGCCCGGCGACCTGGGGCCGTGCAAGGTCCACACCGGCGCGGGCCGCATCACGATGGTTCTTGCGCCGTGCTCGAGGCACCACTCGAGCTCGGCAACCGCCAGGTCCACGTCGGACAACGACAGGTAGGGCGAGGCGAAGATCGTGCCGTGGTAGTCGAAGCCCCAGTCCTCGTGCAGCCACCTGTTGAATCCAACCATGAGAGCACCGACGGCCTCCACGTCGTGCTTGAGCTCCTCCTCGTACAACACGCCCAGGGTCGGGAACAGCCAGACGGCCTCCAGACCCTGTTCGTCGATTACGGCCAAGCGGGCGTCCCGGTCCTGATACTCAGCCGGGCGACGCTCGCGGTCCTTCAGATAGTCGAGCATGCTGCGGCCCTCCGGGTTGCCCCGGAAGAAGCCGTGCAGCGCACCCGGCTTGGCAATGGGGTCCCAGGTTGGATTGACCACCGCCCGGGACAACTTCCCGCCGACCACGTGGTAGCGGCGGCCGTCGACCTCAGCCCACTGGACGACCCGGGGTCGCATGGCCTCGGGGACGTGGCGGATGAAGGCGTCCTCAGACTCGTAGTAGTGGTTGTCGCAGTCGAACGGCCGGTAGCCGAGTTCCGAGACAACCGGATGTGTACTCGTCATGTCCTCGCCCATCGACGCCGACAGTACCGATCGGCTCCCCGGCCGCTTCGACCGGGCGGCGGGTGGGAACGGCTCGAAACCGGGCTCCGATGGTCCCAGCCCCTAGTCTCGGTTGGGTGAGCGGCCCCTACGAGTTCGACACGCTGCTGGTTGAGATCGCCGATCACGTGGCCACGGTGACCCTGAACCGGCCCGACGCCCACAACGCCTTCACGACCGGGATGCAACGCGAATGCCGGACCCTGTGGGAAGCACTGAGGGGCGACGACGACGTCCATGTCGTGGTCCTGACCGGCGCCGGGGAGAAAGCGTTCTGCACGGGAATCGACCGCAACGAACCGTTCACCGCCCTGGACGACGGCCCGGCGCTGTACGGCACCTCCAACAACTTCATGTACGACGACCCCGGCGACTGGCTGGGCCCCAAGTCGAACGACCTTTGGAAACCGGTCATCGGTGCGGTGAACGGCATGGCCTGCGGTGGCGCCTTCTACCTCCTCGGTGAGTGCGACGTGCTGTTGGCGGCCGAACACGCCAGCTTCTTCGACCCGCACGTCAGCTACGGGATGCCCGCCGTATACGAACCGATGAAGATGCTCGACAAGATGCCGTTCGGCGAGGTGATGCGCATGTCGCTGACCGGCAACGGCGAGCGGATCTCTGCCGAGACCGCGCTGCGCATGGGCCTGGTGTCAGAGGTGGTGCCGTTCGAAGGGCTGGCTGGAGCCGCTGGTCGCCTGGCACGAACCATTGCCGCCAACCCGCCGTGGGCTGTCCAAGGAACGCTGCGCGCCATTTGGGCCGCGCAGGACCTGGGACGTCTGGGCAGCCGAACCATGGCGGCGTCGATCCTCAGTACAGCGACTGATAAGGCGGCTCTGGCCGCTGGTTCTGAGGGCTTCGCCACCGGGAAGCGGCCCGACCCCCGTACCCGCTGACCCGAGGCAAAATCCATCGACACCCGACGCCGTGGATCAGATCGCGGGCACTCCCTCAGGCAGCAGGGCGGCGATGCGAGGACCCCACAGGGCGGCCAGCGACTCCCCCCCATAGTCGGCCTCGTAGCTCGACTCGATGAGCACTGCCCGGTAGGCCTGCACGGCTAGCACGAGGTCACAGTCGGCCAGGAACTCGTCCAATGGGTGGTCGTGTACACCGGCGTCAACCAGATGACGGTGGTACTCGGTGCACAGTTCGACGAAGGTGTCCCTCGCGTCGGGTCCCGGCGGGATGCTCTCCGAAAGCAGGTAGGCCACGTCGCCGGCCGGGCGCCCCGAACCGGCCACCCCGAAGTCAATCACCACTACCCCGCCATCCGTGAACAACAGGTTGTCGGTCCGACTATCTCCGTGACGAAGTGCCAGCGGCTCATCAAGGCGCCGGACCAGCTCGCTGATCCGGTCGCCGAACCAGTCCGCGTGTCGCATGAAGTCTGGTGTGAACAACTCGGGGAGACGGGCCACCACGTCGTCGCGCCAGGCCCGGTAGAGGCCGTGCATGACATTCGGCATCTGGGAGACCATCGACCACTCGACGACCGTCGGGTCCGCCAACTCCGGATCTCGCCAGAAGTGCGCGTGGAAGCGGGCCAAAGTGCGGAGCATGACTGACAGGTCCTCGGGCGGCGGCAGTTCGGTTGCCGTGGTCACCCGGGCATCGGGCACGTACTCCAGGACCAGGGCGTAGCGACGGTTCGTCGGCCGGATCAACTTGCGGGCGTGGCGGCCGATGAAACGGGTGATGGGTGCCGGGAGTCCGTCCAAGATCCGTTCCCGACGCTTGCGGACTGCTACCGGAGGTCCCGGGTCCCGCACCGCGTGGATGAGGCGGGGCACGCGGACCGGGAGGCGGTGGGCGAACCGCTCGTAGAAGTCGAACTCCCGGTCGTAGCCCCCCTCGGCCTCGGCGAGGCCGCGATTCCCGGCGTTGTCGCTGGGAAACTTGACCAGCACGGCATCGGGGGCGTCGTCCTCCTGGACGTCCCAGACGAGCCCCACCCTGAGGGTCTGTCCGGTGAACCCCACCCCGGACCCCGGGCTCCCGAGGGTGAAGTCGGACACTCGGGCGACGCTCACCAGACCTGAGGACCGGATGACTTCGGTCAGCCAATCCGCGGTGATCTCCTCGGCCGACTGGGGGATGTCGATCGGGAGGCGCTTTGGCATGGAGCTCAGGCGAGGGTGATCCGACCTGCTCCGGGTGTCGCCTGGCCGACCACCGACGGGCGGTGACCAGTGTCCTCCAGCAGAGCCACCACGTCAGCCACCTGGGTCTCGTCGACACCGAAGAGCAGTCCGCCAGAAGTCTGGGCATCGGCCAGCAGAAGGACGTCCAGCTCGTCGAACCCGCCCCGGTCGAGGTTTTCGTCGACCCAGGCCAGGTTGCGTCGGCTCCCGCCCGGCATGGAGCCGGCTTCAGCCAGTTCGCGGATCCCATCGGTCAGCGCCACGGCGGCCACCTCGACCTTGGCGTCCAAGCCGGACTCCTGCATGGCCCTCCCTAGATGGCCGAGCAGGCCGAAGCCGGTCACGTCGGTGGCCCCAGTGGCACCCACTTCGAGCGCGATCCGCGAAGCATCGTCGTTCAGACGCACCATCGACGCCACCACCTCGTCGACCACCGCGTCCGGCGCCTCGCCCTGTTTGATGGCCGTAGTGGCCACGCCCACGCCGAGAGGCTTGGACAGCACTAGGAAGTCGCCGTCTCGGAAACCGGCGTTTGTCAGTAGCCGGTCCGGGTGGGCCTCACCGACCACCGCCAAGCCGAACTTGGGTTCCGGGTCGTCGACGGTGTGTCCGCCAGCCAACACGAACCCTCCTGCGACGGCCACGTCCTGGGCCCCCAGCAAGACATCGCCGAGCAGATCGGTCGACAGCTCCTCGCTGTTCCACCCCACGAGATCGAGCGCCAGCAGCGGCCGACCCCCCATGGCGTAAACGTCGGACACCGCGTTGGCCGCCGCCACCTGCCCCCAGGTGCGGGCGTCGTCGACTACCGGAGTGATGAAATCGGCGGTGACGACCAACACGCGGTCGTCGTCGATGCGCCAGACGGCGGCGTCGTCGCCAGTCTCGATGCCGACCAGTAGGTCGGGGTGGGTCACGGGTGTAAGGCGTCGCACGACGTGCGCCAGCTCGCCAGGGGCGAGCTTGCAGCCTCAACCGGCGCCGTGGCTGTATTGCGTCAGTCGGCGGGTGTCGCTCATCTCGTCACCCCCTTCCCGTCTGGTGGTCCGACGGACGGCGCCCGGCGGAGTGGTCGGTCCTGACCGGCACCGTACGCCACCGGTCAAGTGGGACCGATGACGCCCCGGTCGTGGAGGTCGACGAGTTCGTCGACACCCAAGTCGAGTTCGGCGGCCAGCACCTCGTCGGTGTGCTCGCCCAACCACGGCACCGGGGCCTCGGCCTCCTCGGAGAGCCCAGAGAGCTTGACGGGGTTTCCAGGCACCAGAACGGGCGCCTCGGCGTCCCCGGGAAGGGTCTCCACCAGCATGTTCCGGACGGCCAAGTGCTCGTCGGCCACCACCTGCGCCGGGGTCAGCGACGGCCCGCAGGCCATGCCGGCCCCTGACAGCGCTCTGACCGCCTCGGTAACGGTGCGCTGTCCAGCCCACGATTCGATGGCCGGCCTCAGCAAGCCTTCCATGTGGTCCTGCCATCGGGCCCGGGTGGCGAGACGCTCGTCATCTGCCAGTTCTGGGCGACCGATCTCGGTGCACAGCACGGTGAAGTGGTGCTCACGAACGCACTGCAGCACGAAGTGGCCGTCAGACGCCGCGAACGTATCGACGATGCCCACACCGCTCCCCCACTCTCGTTCCACGCCCATCGAATGGAAGTTGGTGACGATGTCCGTCATGGCCACCGTGGCGTCCAGCATGGCCACGTCAACCTGCTGGCCAACCCCGGTGCGGTCACGGTGACGCAGCGCGGAGAGCACGCCGATGGTGCCGAACAGCGCGGAGCTGATATCGCCGAGAGCCCCGACCGGATTTGCGGTCGGTGGCCGACCCGGCGCTCGCTTGAACTCATAGATGCCGGACATGCCCTCCACGATCGAGGCATAGGCCCCCATGTCGTGATACGGCGAGGCCGGATCCTGACCGAAGCCAGAAACCGACAGGTAGACGACGGCCGGGTGCACAGAACGCACCGCCTCGTAGCCGATGCCAAGGCGTTCGGCGGTACCGGCACGGAAGTTCTCGCCGAACACATCGAACCGGGTGGCCATGCGTAGCACGAGGTCGACGCCCTCGGGCTGTTTGAGGTCGATGCACACGCTGCGCTTACCGAGGTTGTTACGCAGGAAGGTGGCGCCCACTGACCGGCCGTCAGGGTCGTGGACGGCGGGCAGCGACCCCCGTCCGCTGTCACCCCCCGCCGGGTGTTCGACCTTGACCACCTCAGCACCAAGCCGAGCCATGAGTTGAGTGGCGAAGGGGAGGGCGGCCATCTGCTCCACTGCCAGGACACGGATGCCCTCCAGCGGCCGGGAGGCGGATCCTTCGGTCATGCAACGAGGATCGCCCATGTCCTCTTGGTTCACAAGCCCGTAGGTCGGTTGACGAACCGGCGGGCGTCGGGCGAGAAGAACCAGCCTCCGCCGGCCAACGTGCCACCATCCACGGGCACGTTGTGGCCAGTCACGAACGACGACAGATCGCTAGCCAAGAACAGCGCCACCCTGGCCTGGTCCTCGGGCCAACCCAAGCGCCCGACCGGGGCCCACGTCGGCCACAAGTCGGGACGCTCGCCCGACGGACCGTCGGCAGCTAGGTAGTCGACCTGGGGAGTCTGAGTCAGATCGGGTCCGATGCCGTTGACTCGGATGCCCCTGCGGCCGTAGCCAACGGCAAGCGAGGTTGTGAAGTGGGCCACTGCGGCCTTCATGGCCGCGTACACGGGGTCGCCGGGGAAGCCCCGGAGGCCCTCCACGGAATGGACGTTGACGATGGACCCACCAC
>JAZADN010000080.1:0-14103 GCA_036123585.1 Actinomycetota bacterium
CGGCCGTAGCCAACGGCAAGCGAGGTTGTGAAGTGGGCCACTGCGGCCTTCATGGCCGCGTACACGGGGTCGCCGGGGAAGCCCCGGAGGCCCTCCACGGAATGGACGTTGACGATGGACCCACCACCGCCGTCGGCCATCGACTCGAGGAAAGCCCGGGTGACCCGGAACAGGTGCTCCAGGTTGACGGCGTACATCTCGGCCCACGACTCCGGTGTCGACTCGTGAAACCGGACCAACGGCCGGAAGTCGCCCACGTTGTTGACCAGCACGTCGATCCGGCCGTGATCGCCGAGCACGGTAGAGCGGAGATCCTCGACCTCGGCGTCGGAACGCACGTCGACCACGTGAGCTCGGGCGGTGCCACCGGCCGCCTCGATGTCGTCGACCACAACGGCCGCACGGTCAGGGTCCACCTCGGCCACCTCGACAAGGGCCCCGTGCTCGGCGAACAGCCGGGAGACGGCCCCACCGATGCCGGCCCCGCCACCAGTGACCACAGCTACCCGACCATCGAGCAGTCGGTGCCAGTCGCAGATCGGCGGGACCTGCGACGAGTCCTGTGAAGCAGGGGCGTCCAGTCCGGTCACCTCGGGCGGCTCGGCCATGCCTGAATTCAAGCCATCTGGCCGACCGCAACGACCGCCACCCCGGCCAGCAGGCGGTCGACGTCGTCGTCGGTCGTGTAAACGCTGACCCCAGCCCGGACCGCTCCGGCCTCGGCGTCCAGGCCGAACGGCACCATGGCCTCCACGGCATAGTTGTGGCCGTCCCACACGGCGACCCGACGTTCGGCCAGGGCGTTTGCCACCGCGAGCGGTGTCGCGCGCTCCACTTCGAACATGAGAGTCGGAGCCCTCTCCGCGAGATCCTGCGGACCGACCACCCGCACACCGGCCATGTCGTGGAGCCCTTCCAATAGGCGTTCGAACCGGACAGCCTCCGACGCTGCGATCCGCTCCAACCCGACATCAAGCAAAAATCCAGCCGCCGCCTCGATGCCGGCAAGACCCTCCCACGACGGCGTTCCGTACTGGAGGCGGCCCGGGCCCCGGTCGGGAGCAGGGCGGACCTTGTAGACGTCTAGATCATCGAGCAGATCGGGCTCCACCCACATGATCCCGGCATGTGGTCCATACCACTTGTACGACGACGTGGTGTAGACGTCGCAGCCCAGGGCGGAAACGTCGACGGCACGGTGCGGCGTCAGGTGAACGCCGTCGACGACCACCCGGGCACCAGCGGCGTGAGCACCGACGGTGATTGCGGCCACGTCGGGAATGGTGCCCACAGCGTTAGACGAGCCGGTGACGGCCACCCACCGGGTAGCCGGGCCGACCAGGTCCAAGACGGCATCGACCGACAGCCGCCCGGTCGCCGGGTCGAACCCGGCCATGCGGACCTTGCAGCCCGTGTCCTCAGCCAACAGCAACCACGGCGACACGTTCGAGTCGTGGTCGAGGGTGGTGCAAACCACCTCGTCGCCCGGGCCGAGCCGCCTGCCGATGGCCCGGGTCAGGGCCATCATGTTGGCCGTCGTGCTGGGCCCGAAGACCATGCCTCCGGGATCTGCGCCCAGTAGGCGCCCCATGGTCCCGCTGGTCCGCTCCACCAAGGCATCGCAGGCTTCCGCCGCGTCGAAGGAGCCGTGGGAGTTGGCGTTATTCCCGCTGCGCTGCCAGTCGGCTGTGGCCTCGATAGCCGCGTCCACCACCTGGGTCCCGGCGGGGCCGTCGAACCGGGCCCAATCCCCGTCAACGGCGGGAAACTTGGAGCGGATGTCACGCAGATCGTCCATTGTCGGGCACGCTAGTGGTCGTCCCCTCCGATGGAAGGAGCCGCGTGGAGGCTTGGGAGATCGACGCACGGGAGCAGGTCCGAGACCTGGTCACCTCCTACAACGCCCTCGGCGACCGGGGAATGTTCACCGACCTGATGGACCTGTTCGCCCCGGACGCCACCATGGACGTGGGCGACGGCCGGGCCTACGAGGGAGTCGACAAGATACTCACCATCTTCACCGGCACCCGCGACTCGATAGCCAAGGACCCGGTGGCCGGCCGCTCGGAGACCACCGAATCCGGAAGCACCGTGCCCCGCTACCTGCAACACCACACGGCAACCCACGTCATCACCGTCAACGACCAGGAGTCGGCAACCGGACAGGCCTACTTCACGGTCATGACCGACGACGGCGTGGACCACTGGGGCCGCTACCAAGACGCCTACCGGGTCGTCAACGGCCGCTGGCGATTCGCCTCGCGTCGGGTACGGGTCGACGGCACCACCCCGGGCGGCTGGGCCGACCGGCGCCTGAACGGCGACATCGCGCCTGCGGCGGACCCGGCCAGGCTCACAGCCGAAGCCGAAATTCGCCAACTGGTCGCCCGCTACGCGGTGGCCACCGACCGACGCGACCTCGACACCCTCGTCGCCCTGTTCATACCTGACGTCCACGTGAGCCGTGAGTTGTCGGGCCGCGACGCCCTTCGGGAGAACCTGGCCGGGCAATTGGCCGCGGTGGGCGTGACCATCTTGAACGTCGGAACTCACCAGATCGACCTCGACGGCCCCGACGACGCCACCGGCCACGTGTACTGCAAGGCCGAGGTCCAAGACGGTGACCGGTGGATCCACCAGGCCATCCGCTACGACGACCGGTACAGGCGGGTCGACGGCAAATGGCTTTTCGTGCGCCGCGTCCACCGCCTGTTCTACGGCGCCGAGGTCGGCGTCAACCCCCTCGGCCTGCCGGCGGCCGACTGGCCGGCCAACCACGAAGGCTGGGGCACCATCCCTTCCGACGACGAGTCCTGGCAGGCCTTCCAACTGGAACTCGGCCGGCCCGGGTCCGGTGATCAGCCTTCGGAGGCTGGCACCTGATGACCGAGGACGCGGAGGCCACCGCCGAGCAGGCGGGTCGTCAGGTCGCCGACACGATTCTGGCTGGCTTCGTTGACTACATCGCAGGCTTCCGCAAGGTGTCACGCCGGGGCGCCGCCCACTTCACCAACCGCGAATGGGCCGCTCAGGAGGACGACTCCCGCCAGCGACTCGCCCTTCACCGGTCCATCGTGTTGACGACCGTGGACCGGGTCCGTCCGCTGGTCGACGGCGTGGCCGACCGTCGAGGTGCTTGGCGGGTAGCCCGAAGCCACTACAAGGCCCGGATTGCCGAGCGCAGTGACTTCGGCCTGGCAGAAACATTCTTCAACTCGGTGACCAGAAGGGTGTTCACCACCATCGGCGTCGACAACGACGTAGAGCTCCGCTGGTTCGGCGCCACCATCGTCCCCCGCGGCGAGGGCCGGGCAGAGCTGTTCACCACCGCAACACGTGTCCGTGACACCGCGGCAATGGTCCGCCAGGTGCTCGAGGCCATCGGGTTCGAGGCGACGTGGGCCGACCTCGACGGCGATGCCCGCCGCGCGGCGGCCCGCATCGACACGTTCCTGCTCGAGGAGTGGGACAGCCTGTCCGCCGACGGCCTCGACATGCTGCGCCCTGTCTTCTACCGAAACAAGGGCGCCTACCTGGTGGGCCGCCTCCGTCAGCAGAACCGGATCACCCCAATCGTCATCCCCATCGTGCACGCCGATGACGGCCTGCGGATTGACACCGTGCTGGTCACCGAGGCTCAGGCCAGTCGCTTGTTCAGTTTCACTAGGTCGTACTTCTTCGTGGAGTGGCCCAGCCCGTCGGAACTGGTTGGCTTCCTCAAGTCGCTACTACCCATGAAGTCCCTGGCCGAGTTGTACACCGCCATCGGGTTCCCCCAGCACGGCAAGACCAGCCTCTACCGGTCGCTGTACCGCCACCTCGACCACAGCCACGACAAGTTCGTCCGCACCCGGGGCACACCGGGGATGGTCATGGCGGTGTTCACGCTGGTGTCGTTCAACGTGGTCTTCAAGATCATCAAGGACCGCTTCGACCCGCCCAAGACCATCACCCGGGAGGGCGTGAAGCGTCGCTACGACCTCGTTTACCACCACGATCGGGTGGGCCGAATGGTCGAGGCGTGGGAGTTCGAGAACCTTTCCTTCGAGAGGGACCGCTTTGATCCTGAACTCCTCGAAGAGTTGCTGGCCACGGCGTCCGAATCTGTGCGCGTCGTGGGCGACCAGGTGGTGATTCGCCACGTGTACTCCGAACGGCAGGTGTACCCGCTGAACCTGTACCTAAGGGAGATGTCCACCGAAAAGGCCATTGCCGCGGCCATCGACTGGGGGTGGGCCATCAAGGACCTCGCGGCGGCCAACGTGTTCCCCGGCGACCTGTTCACCAAGAACTTCGGGGTGACCCGTCACGGCAACGTCGTCTTCTACGACTACGACGAGCTGGTCCTGCTCGAGGAGTGCCGCTTTCGCTCCATCCCCTCCTCAGACGACCCGGCCGACGAGATGCGGTCCCAGCCATGGTTCTCAGTCGAGCCGGGTGACGTCTTCCCGGAGCAGTTCCCGACCTTCATGGCCTTCCCGTCCGACGTGTCTTCTGAGGTGCGCCGCAGGTTCGATGAGGTCCACGCCGACCTGTACACGGTGGCCTTCTGGAAGGGCGTCCAGGAGCGCCTGTCCCGTCGCGACCTTCCCGATTTCTACCCCTACGCCGAGCGGCTCCGGTTCCGTCGCCCGGCCGACGAGCCGCAGGGTTGATCACCGGGAAAGGGACCGCAGGCGCCCGGTCTCCCTGCGGTAGGTTCGCCCCGTGCATCCTCCACCCGTCAGGGTCGCCCCATCAGTCCTGCCGGTTGACTTCGCTCGACTCGGTGAGGAGTGCCAGGCACTCGAGAAGGCCGGCGTGGACCTCATCCACTGGGATGTCATGGACGGTGTCTTCGTCCCCAACCTGACCTTCGGCCCCGACGTGATCGCGTCGATCCGCCCACTGGTCAACCTTGAGTTTGAGGCTCACCTGATGGTGATCGAACCCGACCGACTGGTGGACCGCTACGTGGAGGCCGGTTGCTCGACGGTGCTGGTGCACGCCGAGGCCTGCGACCACCTGCACCGCACCGTCAGCCACATCGCCGATCTGGGTGCGACCCCCGGCGTGGCTCTCAACCCCCACACCCCGGTCTCGGTGGTCCGCCACATCCGTGACCTGCTCGGTGTGCTGCTCGTCATGACCGTCAACCCTGGCTTTGGCGGACAGGCGTACATCCCACTGGAAGACAAGGTGGCCGAGGCGGCCGATCTGCTGGCCGGAACTGGCTGCTCCATCGAGGTGGACGGCGGCATCGGCCCATCGACGGTGGCTGGCGTGGTGTCGGCGGGCGCCGACCGGTTGGTTTCGGGCAGCGCCCTATTCAGGGATCCCGAGGGCCTCAAACACGCCGTGGCCGACCTCCGGACCCGGGCCGAAGCAGCGCAAGCCTGACCGGCCGCACCGCTACCCTGCGCCGACATGGACGCCCTCTCTCCACTCGCTTCGCCCCCCGGCCCGGTCGACGCCTCGGCCAGCGACGCCGAGGCCCTCGAACACGGCCGCTTCGACGTCTACACCCGACTGCTCAAGGACCGCATCGTGTTCCTGGGCACCGACGTGAACGACGACGTGGCCAACTTCAGCATCGCCCAGATGTTGTTCCTCGAAGCCCAGGACCCGGACAAGCCGATCTGGATGTACATCAACTCCCCCGGCGGGTCAGTGACCTCCGGCATGGCCATCTACGACACCATGCAGTTCGTGGGCCCCGAGGTAGGCACCATCTGCATGGGTCTCGGCGCCTCGATGGGCCAGTTCCTGCTATGCGCGGGTGCCCCCGGCAAGCGCTATGCCCTACCCCACGCCCGGATCATGATGCACCAGCCGCTGGGCGGCGTCCGAGGCCAGGCCTCCGACATTGCCATTCAGGCCGAGCAGATGGCGTACACCAAGAAGATGCTTCAGGAGCGGATTGCCGAACACACCGGCCAGACGGTGGAGACCATCGAGACGGACAGCGACCGCGACCGCTGGTTCACCGCTGAGGAAGCCCGCGACTACGGGATCATCGACAAGGTCATCGTCCGCCGGGGAGAAATGCACTGACCCGACTAGCCCGAGTCTCCCCCGTAGGCTCGGAGCACGCGGACGTGGCGGAACTGGCAGACGCACTGGCTTTAGGAGCCAGCGCCGAGAGGCATGGGGGTTCGAATCCCCCCGTCCGCACGTGAACGAGCGCACGGACTCCCCGACCGGAGACCACCTTAGGGACGGGCCGTTGCTTGACGGTTTCGTCGACGTCGCCGCCACCGGCGCTGCGCGACTCGACGTGGACGGCCGGGCGCTGCGAGTCAACGATCGCTGGAGGTCCTCCACCGGACAGGACGCCAACAACGCCCTGGGTGACGGCTGGGCCACCGCCATCGACCCGGATGGCCGCGAGGAGTTCCTCGTCGACCTGTTTCGCAGCCTGTCCGAGGGCACGTCACTGCGAGGTCGACTCCGCCTCCTCGGCGCCGAGGGCATCGTCCGCTGGGTCGACCTGTCGATGGTTCCCCTGCCCGCCGGAGCCGGTGCCCTCCTCACCGTGGTAGACGTGTCTGACGAGATGGACGAGGCCCGCCGGGCCCAGGAACTGACCCGGGTACTGGAAGCCACCCCCGATCCGGTGGCCATTCTGGATCCGGCCGGCGAACATGTCGTCTGGTCCAACGACGCCGTCGCCCGCCTCGGCCTAGCAACCACCGACGGCCCGATCCGCCTACTGGACCTCCTCGACGGGTGGTCACAGGCCCGCTATGCCACCACGGCACTGCCGACAGTCCGTTCCGAGGGAACCTGGCGGGGCGAACTACGCCTGGTGGGCACCTCGGGCACCGTTCCGGTATCAGCCGTCCTCGTGGCCCACCGCGACCAGGAGGGCGCGGTCGACGCCATCTCACTCATGGCCCGCGACCTCACCGACCTGCACGCCGCCCAGGAGCGAGTCGAGGCCTCCGAGGTCCGGCTCGCCGCTCTCGTCGAACACGCCTCAGATCTGGTCTGCGTGATCGGCGAAGACGGCCGCGTCGTCTACGCCAGCCCGGCTGTGGCCCGCATCCTCGGCCAGGAGGCCCACGCCCTGGAGGGTGTCGAGGTGGCTGAGCTGGTCCACCCCGACGATCTCTCCGACCTAACAGGGTTGGCGGCCGATGTGCTGACCCGACCGGGCATGTCGCCGGCCGCCGAAGCCCGGATCGCCCACGCTCAGGGAGGCTGGCGCCACATGGAGGTGGTGGCCACCAACCTGCTGGGCAACCCGGCGGTGGCCGGCGTAGTGGTCAACGCCCGCGACGTCACCGAACGCGTCGAGGTGGCCGCCCAGTTGGAGGAACGGGCCTACCATGACGAGCTAACCGGCCTCCCTAACCGGGCAATGCTGCTGGACCGGCTCCAGGACGCCCTGCACCGGGCGGCCCGCCATGACCGGATGGTCGGGGTGCTGTTCCTCGACCTGGACCGGTTCAAGGTCGTGAACGACTCGCTCGGCCACGGTGCAGGTGACGACCTGCTCCGCGAAGCTGCAAGGCGGCTGGAGCGAACTATCCGGCCAGGTGACCTCGTAGCCCGCCTCGGAGGCGACGAGTTCGTCGTGGTGATCGCCGACATGGTCCGCACCACCGACGCCCTGGCCGCCGCCGAGCGGGTGAGGACGGCACTGGCCCGTCCGCTGGAGCTAGGTGGCGATCCGACGGTCATGTCGGCCAGCGTGGGCATCGCTGTGGCCCACGGTACTGAAACCCCGGCCGACCTGCTTCGAGACGCCGACACCGCCATGTATCGGGCCAAGGAGGGGGGCCGCGACCGGGCAGAGGTGTTCGGCGCCCATCTGCGGGCGCGAGCGGTGCGCCGCCATTCGGTCGAACAGGAATTGCGCGCCGCGCTCGACGAAGACCGGATCGAGGTGCACTTCCAACCGGTGGTCCGCCTGGCCGACTCGACGGTGGTCGGCGCCGAGGCGCTGGCCCGGATCCGAGGCACCTCCGGTGAACTGCTACAGCCAGTGCAGTTCATCGATGTGGCCGAGGACACCGGCCTGATCGCCGACCTCGGAGCCCGAGTCCTGACCATCGCCGTGGGCCGCCTAGCCGCCTGGGGGCGCCAACTTCGACCATCCGATCCGTTGTCGGTGGCCGTCAACGTGTCGGCGCGTCAACTGTCCGACCCGATGTTCCCCCGTCTGGTAGCCACGACGGTGCTGGACAACGGGTTGGAGCCTGATCAGGTCGCCTTGGAGTTCACCGAAAGCGCTCTGATCGCCGCCAACCCAATAACCGAATCGGTGCTGGGCGATTTGACCGCCCTCGGAGTGCGGATGGGCCTCGACGACTTCGGAACCGGATTCTCGTCGTTGGCCTACCTGAAAAGGTTTCCCATCGACTTCTTGAAGGTCGACCGGTCGTTCGTGGCCGGACTGCGAGCCGACGAGGGAAGCCGAGAACCCGGTAGCGACTTGTGGGCTGACGACACGGCCATCGTCACCGGCACTATCGCCTTGGCCCACAGCCTCGGCCTCCGGGTGGTGGCCGAGGGGGTGGAGACCGAGGAACAACTGAAGATCTTGCGACGGCTGCGATGCGACGAGGCCCAGGGATTTCACTTCTCGGAACCGGTCACCGATGCCGAGTTCGACCGCTTCCTGGCCGGTGGCCTATCCCGCCTCCCGGTCAGCCAGAACTGAGTCGAATAAGGACCACTCCCGGGCCAGAGGAGTCAATCGGAGGAGAGGCGCCGAGCCAGGTCTCGGAAGGCCCGCCCCCGGTGTGACATGGCGTGCTTCTCGTCACCCATCTCGGCAAAGGTCTGTCCATCGCCCTCCACAGGAACGAACACCGGGTCGTAACCGAAGCCGCCGTCGCCAAACGGTCTGCCGGTGATCCGACCCTCCACGGTGCCAGCGGCAACGACCTCGCGGCCGTCAGGCCAGCGCACCAGGGCAACAGTCCTGAAGCGGGCTGTTCGCCGACCGTCGTCGACGGCGGCCAACTCTCGCAGCAAACGGGCCACGTTGGCCTCCGCGTCAGCCTCGGTACCGGTGCCCTCGTCGGCGGCATAGCGAGCCGAACGCACGCCAGGGGCGCCGCCGAGGGCGTCCACCTCGAGGCCGGTGTCGTCGGCAACGGCCGGGCGGCCGGTCGCCTCGCAGACGGCGACAGCCTTCAGGCGGGCGTTGGCCTCAAGCGTGTCGCCATCTTCGACGACATCGCCCACCGAATCCGGGCGGGGTTCGAGTTCAACCAGACCGTCGAGGATGAGGGCGATCTCGGCCACTTTGTCGGGGTTCGCGCTGGCCACGACCAGCCTGGGCAGGCCCTTCTCGGCCACGGGAATCTGGTCAGTTCCGAGTGGCGGGCGGGGTGGCGAGTAAGGCCCGTTGGGCCTCGACGATCTCAGCGATGCCGCCGGCGGCCAGGTCGACGAGGGCGTCCAGTTGAGAGCGGTCGAAGGCCTGGCCCTCAGCGGTGCCCTGGACCTCCACGAAGCGTCCCGACCCGGTCATGACCACGTTGAAATCGACCTCGGCCGCGGAGTCCTCGACGTACGGGAGGTCGAGGCGAGGTATCCCGTCAACAATTCCCACAGAGATCGCGGCCAACTCATCGACGATGGGCGAGCCGGGCAGCGTGCCGTCGGCCACTAAGCGGGTGAAAGCATCGTGGAGGGCCACGAAACCGCCGCAGATCGAGGCGGTACGCGTCCCGCCGTCAGCTTGCAGGACGTCGCAGTCGACGGTGACCTCCATCTCCGGCATGGACTCCAGGTCGACCACGGCACGCAGAGAGCGGGCGATGAGTCGCTGGATCTCCTGATCGCGCCCCGAGGTGCGGCGACGGATCCGCTCGGGACTCGAACCGGGCAGCATCGAGTACTCGGCGGTCACCCAGCCCCGCCCGGTGTTACGCAGCCAAGGGGGGACTCCGTCGCCGACCGAGGCGGTACACAACACGCGGGTCCGGCCGAAGGTGACTAGGCAGGAGCCGGCAGCCATTTCCGTGTAGTCACGCTCGAATGTCAGCGGACGGAGCTGGTCGTCAGCGCGGCCATCTCCTCGGTTGGTGGGCTTGGGGCTGGATTCGGACACTGGGTCTCCCGGATCGGTCAGAACGCCAACCGTCGGCGGCGTTGGTGCACGAGAATCTATGGGCCAGCGGGCTCCGCTTAGAAGACGATCAGACCCTCAATGTCGGAGGCCACCTCGTCGAGTTCGCCCGTCCAGGCGCCGGTCGACAGATACTTCCAACCACCGTCGCAGACCACGAACACAATTGTGGCAATGAAACTGTGTCCGTCTGGTCCATCCGCTCCGAAGGCGAGACGCTCTGCCACTCGGACGGCACCGGCGAGCGCAGCGCCAGCAGACAGGCCAGCGAAGATGCCGCACTCGTCGGCCAGACGGCGCGCGTACTCGATGGACTCACGAGGCCGGACGATGCGTTTACCGTCGAGGAGTTCGTAGCCGCCCCATTTCTCGAACACCGGCGGGACGTAGCCGTCGTCAAGGCTGCGCAGGCCCTGAACCAGTTCGCCTGACGGCGGTTCGACAGCCAGCACCTGCACGTCGGGCTTCTTCTCCTTGAGGTAGGTACCGACGCCCAACAACGTGCCACTTGTGCCGAGCCCGGCCACGAAGTGGGTGATGTCGGGCACGTCACGGAGAATCTCCGGGCCCGTAGTCTCATAGTGGGCTCGTGGGTTGGCCTCGTTGGCGTACTGGTAAAGGAGCACCCATTCAGGATTCTCGTCGGATAGGCGAAGCGCCATCCGGACGGCCCCGTTGGAGCCCTCATCGCCGGGCGAGGGGATGATCTCGGCGCCGAACACCTCGAGAGCCTGACGACGCTCGATTGACACGTTCTCGGGAAGGACGATCTTGAGGGGGTAGCCGCGGACCCGGGCGATCATGGCTAGAGCGATCCCGGTATTGCCCGAGGACGGTTCGATGATGGTCCGGCCCGGAGCGAGCGTGCCATCGGCCTCGGCCGCAAGGACCATTGCCCGAGCAATGCGGTCCTTGACCGAACCGGCAGGGTTCTGACCCTCCAATTTGGCCAGCAGGCGCACAGACGGATTCGGGCTGAGTTCGCTGACGTCGACGATCGGTGTATCGCCGATGAGGTCAAGGACCGAGGAATGGACGGGCATGATCCAGGGGTGCTGATTGCTAATGGTCGACGTCGAGGCGAAATCCGACCGCTCTAGTCGGGATTCTAGCCGTGGTCCTCGGCTGGTAACACCTCGTCCCCCATCTCGACGAGGAGCTCGCTGACGGTCTCGTCGAGGATCCGGTAGGCCCGTAGGACCGGATCCGGGTGTTTGAGCGAAACGATGACGAACACCCAGGCGCCGAACGGGTCAAAGCTGGCGGCATCTGCCACGTCAGTGGGCGACGGGTAGGCCGTGGTGTGGGTGTGGCTGTGCATTACCCCGAGAACAGCCCGACCCGCCGCGTCGGCCTGAGCCTCCACCTCGAGCATTTCCTGACCATCGAGCACGTACAGCTTCCCCGCCTCGTCGGGGTCTGCCGCATTGGCCATCGGGTGGTAGCCGTCGACCCGGAGGGTGCCTAGCTCACCCGTGAACAGTCCACAGGCCTCGGCTGGAGCCTGGGTCAGCGCCCGGTCGACCATCGCCGCGTACACGTCGGATGTGAGGACCAGTACCTCCTGCACAACAGGCTCCCCCATGGGCCGAAGGGTACCGGTGTGCCCCGGAGGCCTCGTCGGACCACCGATAGCCTCAAGTGAATGGGAGCCTCCGACCAGCAGTCCGGTCACCAGGTCGTCGCCACCAACCGTCGCGCCCGACACGAGTACGACCTACTCGACAGGTGGGAAGCCGGGTTGGTACTGCAGGGCAGCGAGGTGAAGTCGATCAGAGGCGCCAACGTCCAGATCGGCGAGGCGTTCGGTCGCGAGGAGGATGGCGAGTTGTGGCTGGTCGGGATGCACGTGCCGCCTTATGCCATGAGTGGGACAGAGGCTACGGGCCATGATCCGGACCGGCCTCGCAAACTTCTGCTCCACCGCCGGGAGATTCGCCGAATCAACGAGCGGATGGCCCTGGAAGGCCTCACCCTGGTGCCGCTGAGGCTCTACTTCTCCGGTGGGAACGCAAAGGTCGAGGTGGCCCTGGCCCGGGGCCGCAAACTGCACGACAAGCGCCAGGAACTGGCCCGCAAGGAGGCCGACCGGGAAGCGGCGCGGGCCATGGGCACGGATCGCCGGAAGTAGGTGCCTCGGGGCGCAGGGTGGCGAGTCCCGTCAGTCCCCGCAGACCGCCGAGATCGACTCGCTTACCACGAGCACCACCTCGTCCATCTCATCGTCGCTGATGGTGAACGGCGGGCCGATCAGAAGGGCATCGGGCACGTTGCCGTCACCGGCCGGGTAAACCCAGACGCCGCGCTCCAGCGCTTCAGCGACCACCCGGGCACCCATCCCCTCCGACGCCGGGTAAGGCTCGCCGTCGGCCTGTTGGAGCTCGACGCCGACCATCAGACCGAGGCCCCGCACCTCAGCAACGTGCGGGTGCCCGGCGACCCCTGAAAGGCGGTCCATTAGATCGGCACCTTTCGTTGCACTGGCCGCCACCAGATCCTCGTCATCGAGGATCCGCAGGGCTGCAATCCCGGCCGCACAGGCCGCTGAGTGGGCCGAGTAGGTGAAGAACATGACGACCTCGCCCGACGCCGCAATGGGCGCCACCACCTCGTCGGTTACGAACACGCCTCCCAGAGGGGCGTAGCCGCCGGACAGGCCCTTGCCGCCGACTAGCAGGTCGGGGACGACGCCCCAGTGGTCGACGCCGAAGCGTCGGCCGGTGCGTCCGAAGCCTGTCATGACCTCGTCCGCGATGAGTAGAACGCCGTGCTGGTCACATAGTGCCCGCACGTCGGACCACCAGCCGTCCGGTGGCACCACCGCGCCCGCCGTGGCCCCGATGACCGGCTCGGCAATGACCGCGGCGACCGTTTCCGGCCCCTCGTCCCACAGCACCTTCTCCAGGCCCTCGGCATCGGCGATGGGCATCTTGGGATGGTCGGCCAGCACGTGCTCAAAGCAGGCCCGACGGCCCCGATGGCCGCCAACGGCCAGCGCCGTCATTGTCAGACCGTGGTACGACGCCTCCCGGCCTATGACCTTACGACGCTCGGGATGGCCGCTCGTGGCGTGGTGGGCCAGAGCGAGACGCACGGCGCTGTCAACTGATTCCGAGCCTCCGCTGGTGAAACCCACCCGCGTCAGGCCATCAGGCAGCCATCGTTCGCGCAGCAACTCGACGAGTGTGACACGTTCCTCAGTAACCCACGGAGGAAGCACATAGGAGACCCGACGAGTGGCTTCGGCCACGGCGTCAGCCACCTCGGCGCGACCGTGGCCGATGTTGACGGCGACGGCCCCCGCTCCGGCATCTATGACCTTGCGACCGTCGGCCAGGTGGAGCAAGCAACCTTCGGCCCGGTCGACCACTGGCGGGGCGACCTCCGACGGCACGAACGAGTACGAGGCGGCGCGGGCGTCGAGCATCGGTGGAGTCTGGCAGAGCAGTGGATTCCCGTCGGGACTGGGTCCGGGAGCGCGGAACCAATAAGGGACCTGAATCCGCAAGAGACAGCGTCACGGCCCGCCAGTACCCTGTGGGGGCGGATCCTTGAAAATCCAATATCTAGACGTCCGCACGCGGCGACGATCCCCACCGGGGCTCTCGCTGCTCCACGGGGCTGATCGGTTTCGACGCCGATGGCAGTGGTCATGACGTGCGACCGGAGTTGCTCAGACTCCATAAACGGGGCACCAACAGAGACGCCAACACGGACGATCTCGCTCTCGCTGCCTGACCCAGTCAGGTGACAGAGAGTCATCGCGACCGGTAACGGAAACGCGGGGTCGGTCCACCGCAACCCGGCAACAGAAGCGGTGGAGACAGCTGGGACAGACTGCTGACGGCGTGAAAGACCGCTGACCCGGAGGAAAGACTCCGTGGCGGGGCCCTAGTGGCCCGCCCGACCCGGCGGGGTGGCTGCCGTTAAGCCACGCACTCGGGAATGGTCGTAGCACGCACGGTCACCCTTCGACGGACGGGGGTTCGATTCCCCCCAGCTCCACAAGGGCGTGTTCGCAGTTTCTGCGTGCACGT
>JAZADN010000081.1:0-4008 GCA_036123585.1 Actinomycetota bacterium
CCGGCGCTTTCCGCACCTGTACGCCCGCCACCGGTCAACCTTCCTGTGCATCACCGGTCTGGCCCTGGTCGGCTTCGCTCTGTTCCCGCTGATGCCTCCCCGGCTGCTGTCGGACTGTGGCGAGTACGGCGCCTGCCTCGCCACGATCCACCCGTACGTGGACACCGTCACCGACGTGGGGGGCCTGTGGTCGTTCGACTCGGGCACGATGCAGAAGGTGAGCAACCAGTACGCGGCGATGCCCAGTCTGCACTTCGCCTGGGCGACGTGGTCTTCACTGGTGCTGTGGACGACGCTTCGTGGCCCCTCGCCGTCGGTCCGGACGAGAGTCGGACGGTGGCTGGTGGCCACCTATCCGCCGGCCACGCTGTTTGCCGTGGTGGTGACCGGCAACCACTACTGGCTGGACGCCGTAGGCGGGTTGGTGGTGCTCGGGGCCGGGTGGCTGCTGTCCGTGCTGCTGGTCCGGGCCTGGGTGCGCTCCCACAGGCCCGCCCCTGCCAACTGACGGCAGGTCCCGCGGGGACGGTACCGTTTGGGGTCGTGCGCCTTGACGCCCTGCGGTCTCCCGCCGACCTCCGCTCTCTCGGCCCCGAGGAACTGGTCCTCCTTGCCGACGACCTCCGTCGCCGCATCGTCGACACGGTGGGCCGTACAGGCGGCCACCTGGGCTCCAACCTCGGCGCGGTGGAACTGACCATCGCACTCCACCGGGTGTTCGAGAGTCCTCGCGACGCCATCCTCTGGGACACCGGTCACCAGACCTATGTTCACAAGCTGCTGACGGGCCGGGACACCGACTTCGACGCCCTCCGCCAGCCAGGTGGGATGTCCGGCTACCCGTCGCGGGCCGAGTCTTCCCACGACTGGATCGAGAACTCGCACGCCTCGACCGTGCTGTCATACGCCCACGGCCTGGCCACCGCTCGGACGGTCACCGGCCAGCCGGGCCGCGTCGTAGCCGTAATCGGCGACGGGTCCATGACCGGCGGGATGGCATTCGAGGGCCTCAACAACCTCGGGCACGGCGGACACCGGGTGACCATCGTTCTGAACGACAACGGCCGGTCGTACGCCCCCACTGTCGGACGCCTGTCGGAGAGCCTCATCCGCATCCGATCCAACCCAACCTTCATGCGCCGGCAGCGCCACCTCGAAGACCTGGCCGAACGGCTGCCGTGGGTGGGCGAGTTGGTGGAGCGGGGCATCAGCGCCACGAAGGCCGCCCTACGGGAGATGTTCGAGCCCACGGCCTTCTTCGAGGCGCTCGGCGTCCACTACCTCGGCCCGTTCGACGGCCACGACATAGCCGAGGTGGAGGAAGCGCTCACCAACGCGGCGGAGTTCGCCGGCCCCGTGGTGGTCCATGTGCTCACCCCGACGGGGCGTGGCCACGCCCCGGCCGAGCAGGATCCGATCAAGCACATGCACGATACGGGTGGCGTGAAGCCAGGCAGCTACACCGAGGCCTTCACCGAGTCGCTTGTCAAGGCGGCCGAGTCCCGTCCCGAACTGGTGGCCATCACGGCGGCCATGCCGGACTCCACCGGCCTGCTTCCATTCCGCGACCGGTTCCCCGACCGCTGCTTCGACGTGGGAATCGCTGAACAGCACGCTGTGACAGCGGCCGCTGGCATGGCTATGGGCGGCCTGCGCCCGGTCGTCGCCCTGTACGCCACGTTCCTCAGCAGGGCCTTCGACCAGGCCAATCTTGACGTTGGCCTCCACGGGCTACCCGTCATCTTCTGCCTGGACCGGGCCGGGATCACCGGCGACGACGGAGCCTCCCACCACGGCGTGATGGACATGGTCCTGCTGTCCAAGGTGCCCGGCATGGTGGTGCTGGCGCCCTCGTCGTACCAGGAACTCCAGCAGATGTTCGAGGACGCCCTGGCTATCGCCGACCGGCCTGTAGCCATCCGCTGGGCCAAGACGGCCGCCCCCCACATCGGATGGGAGGAGGTCGGCCGAGGTCTCGATGCCCGCCGGGTCCGCACCGGCGACGGCTCGGTGTGCCTGCTGGGTGCGGGGAAGATGCTGGCCGCGGCGACCGCTGCAGCCGACGAGTTGGCCTCAGAGGGGATCGATTCCACGGTGTGGGATCCCCGCTGCATCAGGCCGCTGGACGAAGCGATGCTCGACGACGCAGGCCAACACCGCCTGGTGGTCACCATCGAGGACGGATTTCGAGAGGGCGGCTTCGGAGGCGGGGTGCTGGACGCCCTGTCGCGGCGTGCGTCCGATGCCCGGGTCGCGATCCTCGGCGTCCCGGTGGAGCACCACGCCCACGGCCCGGCCGACGACCTGCTGGCCTCGTTCGGCCTCAACGGACCGGGCGTGGCCACCTCGGTCCGCTCGCTGCTGGCCTAGCGTCCCACTCCCCGACAGCGAGTCGTCTCACGCTTCCCTGAGCATCTGGGAGCTGGTCAGGAGTAATGGTCAGGAGTAGAAGGGGTTGTCGCCAGCCGAGTGGTCTGTGGCGTCCACCACCTCGGTGATCTCCGGCACCGCCTCGAGGATGGCCCGCTGGATGCCCTCGGTGAGTGTGGCCTGGCTCATTGCACATCCCTGGCAGCCGCCACCCATCGTCACGTAGGCCGTGTGGCCGTCGACCCCGACCAACGTGGCGTAGCCCCCGTGGGAGGCCAGCATCGGGTTGACGTTCTGGGCCAGCAGTTGCTCGATGCGCTCGGGAACCTCGCCGGTCAGTTCCAACTCGCCGACTTCGCCAAGGGGGTTGGGCCGATTGGGGTTGCGGATCACTAGGCCGCCTTGGACGGGGTTGCTGGGCAGGTCGAGGGTGGCACCGGCCAGCTTGGACCGGCTCTCACCGCCCACGGCCATCTCCAACGCGGCGCCCGCTTCGTCCTCCGCCGAGGCGGGGACCGTCCAGCGGTGGCACTCGCCTGGCAGTTCAGACACCGGCACAAAAGCCAGGTCGTAGACGTAGTCGACGCCGTTCACACCGGTCACGTCGACCAGCAGGGCCAACGTCGTGGGCTCGTCGTCCTGCCCGTCGCGGACTTCCAGCACCTTGGCCAAGGCTCCCTCGGTGACCTCCATCACCGCGTCGCAAGTCGCCACGTCGGAGCCGACGATGGATTCGGTCGCCCTCTGATCGCTCATGGCCCCAAGGTTACCGGGGCGCCTCCGGCCCCGGGTCGGGTCCGGTCCTGCCGGTAGGTTCAGGACATGGACCCCCACAGCGACGAGCCCACCGACGGGCCAATCCCCGATCCGTCCCCCGTGCGGGTCGACAACCACGATGGCGTGGCCATCGTGACCATGGACGACGGCAAGGCCAACGCTCTCGGTCACCGCATGCTCGACGCCCTAGCCAACGCGCTGGGCGACGCTTCGGACGCCGACGCTGTAGTGGTGGCCGGGCGACCGGGACGTTTTTCGGCCGGCTTCGACCTCGAGATCATGCGGCGGGGCGGCAGCGACGCCCGTGACCTGCTGGCCGCCGGTGTGGACACCTTCCTGAAGGCCTACCTGCACCCACGGCCTGTAGTGGCGGCCTGCACTGGCCACGCAATCGCGGCGGGCGCCATCGTGCTGATGTCCAGCGACGTCCGCATCGGAGCCAGCGGCGATTTCAAGATCGGGATGCCAGAGGTCACCATCGGCATGCCGCTGCCGTTTTTCGCCACCGAGATGATGCGCGACCGCCTGTCGCCCCGACACCTAAGTGCCGCGCTGCTGGGCCAGATGCACGACCCGGCCGGTGCAGTCGAGGTGGGCTACCTAGACGAGGTGGTCGACGCCGACCAGGTACTCGACGAGGCCGCCGCAACGGCACAGTCGCTGTCCAGTGTGGGTCGGGGCGCCCTGCGCCGCACCCGGGTCACATCACGCGGCTCGGTGGCCGACGCCATACGCATGGGCCTGGTCGACGACCTTTCGCATTTCGACGTCGAGAGCTAGGCCACCCTCTCCGTGGACGAGCTCGACGGTCCGTTCGACGCCGTTCTACTGGTGGCGTTCGGGGGACCCGAATCACCCGAT
>JAZADN010000082.1:0-37046 GCA_036123585.1 Actinomycetota bacterium
CGCTTCCGTCGCAGGAAGCAGCCCGCAGAGACTGATGAACCGCTCAACGGCCAAGACCACCTCGGGCTTGCCTACCGGGTCGGGGAAGCACCGGCGGGGGTCGGCGGCGACCAGCCCGTCCTCTTCCTCCCGCTGATAGCCGAGGGCAGCGGACACGTCGTCGGGGTGGACCTGCAGCGAGAGGGGGCGTGCCACGGCCAGGAACTTGGCCACCACCGGAAGTTCGCCAGCCGTCGCCGTCCGCCCGTCAGAGGCGAATTTCGACGGTCCGGCCGGATGGGCACCGAACCACAGCTCAGCCTCAGGTCGGCCGCTGGGTGCCTCTCCCCGGAGTCCCGTCAGAGCGGTAGTCGATCCCCAGTCGTAGTGCTGAACGACACCGATGAGACGGTCCACCTTGGCCTCCAGGTCGAGATCCGCCGTAGCGGCGCTCAGTCCCCGAAGGTGGGGCGAATGCCCTCGGCGGCGGCCCGGGCGACCAGCCGGTCGTGCTCGGCCTCGTCAACCCCTTCGGCCTCGTCAACCAGCATCACCGGAATCCCGTCGCGCACGGCATAGCGGCGCCGCAGACGGGGGTTGTAGAGGGTGGCTTCGTCGGCGAACCAGAGCAGCGGTCCTTTGTCCTCCGGGCAGGCCAGGATCTGTAGCAGCTTCGGATCGAGCGTCATGCCCTTGAGGCTATTGGAGCCCAGGCCCGTTGGCCCTTGATGCCGACGACCGCGTAGGCACCGATGAGGCGAGCGCTCAGGCGAAGAGGACGCATACCTCGGCGACCCCGGCCGCACACGACGCATCATCGCCGGCCTCCACATTGAGTCGCAGCAACGGCTCGGTGTTGGACGGCCGGAGGTTGAACCACCAGTCGCCGAAATCCACCGTCAGCCCATCGAGCCGGTCCTGCGACGCGTCGGGGTGGGCCGCCGCGTAGTGGGCCGCCACCCGGTCGATGACCGCCACCGGATCGTCAACCGCGGTGTTGATCTCACCGGACGCCGCGTACCGCTCCAGCGGCGCGACCAGACCGGACAGGGCACCTCCGGCGACGGCCCCGGCATGTTCCGAAAGCGCCTCGAGCACCAAGAGGGCGGCGATCAGCCCACTGTCGGCCCGGTAGTTGTCTCGGAAGTAGTAATGGCCGGAATGCTCGCCGGCGAACACCGCCCCCTCGGCGGCCATGGCGTCCTTGATCAGCGTGTGCCCTACGCGTGTTCGCACCGCCCGCCCGCCGGCCTCGACCACCACCTCGGGCACAGCCTTGGAGCAGATCAGGTTGTGGAGCACTGTCGCACCAGGATGGCGGGCCAACATGCCCCGGGCCACCAGGGCGGTCATCGTGGAGCCGGAGACCGGTCGGCCCGCCTCGTCGACGAGGAAGACCCGGTCAGCGTCGCCGTCAAAGGCCAGGCCGACGTCGGCCCCGGTGGCCACCACGCGTTGCTGGAGGTCCCGGAGGTTCTCCGGTTGGATCGGGTCGGCAGGGTGGTTGGGGAAGGTCCCGTCAAGTTCCGGGTAGAGGAGGTCCAGCTCGAACGGTAGGCCTTCAAACACAGCCGGCACTACGAGACCCCCCATGCCATTGGCGGTGTCGGCCACCACCCGCAGCGGACGCAGCCGGTCGCCGTCGACGAAGGACCGGACGTGGTCGGCGAAGGCGGCGAGTAGGTCCCGGGACTCCACGGTGCCTGGCCGGAAAGCGGGCGGATGAGAGCCGCTCGCTAGGTGGCCAACCGCTGCGGCCTCCACCTCGTCGAGGCCGGTGTCGTAGCCGAGTGGCGCGGCCGCCGACAGGCAGAACTTCATCCCATTGTCCCCGGCCGGATTGTGGCTGGCCGTCATCACGATGCCCGGTGCGTCGAGATGCCCCGAGGCGAAGTAGACGAGATCGGTCGAGACCAGACCGAGGTCGACCACGTCCAACCCGACCGCTGTCACCCCGCGGACGACGGCCTCACCGAGCGGAACGCCACTGGGTCGCATGTCTCGGCCCACCAGGATCCGTGTAGTGGCCGGTTCCCGACGCCGGACCAGTTCGGCGAAGCCCCGGCCAATGGCCTCGGCTAGCGGTTCGTCCAAGGCGCCGGGGGCCGGGCCGCGGACGTCGTACGCCTTGAAGACCGGCAGTCGGACCGGTGACGGTTCAACGGCCGCCGCGGCGCCGACGGGAGGTCCATCAACCCGCAGGTCGACCGGACCCGACGGGTAGTCGCCTCGGCGGGCCCGCTGGCGGACCCGGACCAGATCGGCCACAAATCGAATCCCATCGCGCACCACCCGCACCGTGGACCGTTCCGAGTTCTCCACCTCGACCGGCACCTCGGTCAGGGTCAGTCGCCACCGCTCGGCAAGATGGAACAGCTCCACGTCGAAAGCAAAACCGTCCAGCGTCGAAGCCGCGAACAGGGGTCGGGCCACGTCGGACCGGAAGGCCTTGAGGCCGCACTGAGTGTCGCGGTACTGGCCCAGCAGCAGGGCGTGGGTGGCCAGATTGACCAGACGGCCGCCCACCTCCCTCAGTCGACCCGCTCGGACGAGGGTGCGGGTGTCGGTGTGGCGACGGCTCCCCACCACCATGTCGTAGCCCTCCTCGACCCGCACCACTAGCGCGGCGGCTTGGGACGGCCCGTAGGACAGGTCGGCGTCGGTGAAAAGCACGGTGCGGCCCGAGGCCACAGCCATCCCGGCCCGCACTGCGGCACCCTTGCCGGAGTTGTGGGCCAAGCGGACCACCAGGTCGGCACCGGCGGCCTCGGCGACTGCCGCTGTGTCGTCCGGCGAACCGTCGTCCACCACCACTACCTCGACGTCGACAACCTTCGCTTCCGACGCGCCATCACTGCCAAGGGCCTCCCCCAGTTCGGAGCGGACCCGACTTACCGACTCTCCGATCCGGTCGGCCTCGCAGTAGGCGGGAAGCACCACGGTCACCCGGGCCGTGCCGGGCGCAGGGCCACGATCGAGCGGATGGTCCTGCTCACGGCGGATGACCCGGAAAAGGAAGGCCCGGTAGGCGACGGCCCGGACCCCGCCGGCCATCACCACCGCCAGAAGTTTGGCCAGCAGGAGCCGACCGGTCGATGGCGTGCCGTCGAGGCCGCCATCGGAGCCTGCGACTGCGAGTACCGCGATCAGTACGCCGAGGTCAACGAAGCCGGCGACGGTGACCACAGAGGCGAAGACCCTGCGGATCCGGATCCACCGGGCGTGGGGATCGTCACGCAGGGTGATACCACGATGGAGGACGAGGGCCACCACCGCGGCCGTAGCCAGGGCCACGGTATCGGCCAGCCAGGTCGGCCAACCGGCCACGCCGAGAGCGACGAGCAGGCCGACACCCACCGCAGTGGCCACCAGCCCGACGGCCGCGAACCGCCGGAGCCGCTTCTTCAACAAGGTTCGTCCTCTTCGGTGAGGAGCCCACCTGACGAGGCATCGGCGGGCTGCCCATCGGAGACCGGACCGGCGACACGCCTCGCCACCCAACGATCGAGTCGTCGATCTCCGTCCGGACCCGCGCCCGCCACGTCAAACCAACTGCCCATCGTCTCGTCGTCGGGATCCTCGCCGCCGGAGCCCTCATTGCCGGGTTCTCGTCGCGGCCGTCGCACCATGGCCACCACGAGCCCCGCTCCGATAAGGGTCAGCAGGATCGCCACCATGTCGACGGTGGTGCGCCCGTAGGACAATTCGATCTCCTCGGAGGTGGGCACCACGACCATCAAGTTCGGAGTCACCCGCCAGGGGCCCTCAGCCCCAGAAGCCTTCCAGTTCGGGAAATACGAGGTCCTGACCAGGACGGGCACGCCCACCCGGTCCACCCGGAAGGCAAGGCGATCAACGTCGGCGACCACGTCGGTGACGGCCACGGCGGGCAGGGAGCGCCGCTCGGGGTCCTCCTCGGTAGCCAGGCGCTGCCATCCCGCCGGACCGCCAATGGTCCGGGGCACCGCCGTCGAGCCCAGTTGGAAGACCTCCACCGACGGGTCCAGCCAGGTCTCGTGGTCCACGTCGGTGTACACAGCCGGCTCTAGGTCGAGAGCGGTGACCAGCGCCGAGTCTCGGACCCCGAACACCGTCCACGGTCCAGAGGTAGCCACCTCGTCGAGGCCTGGATGCGCCCGAGCCTCGCGGACCGCCCGCTCTGAGAAGGCCGCGTACCACGACACTCCCAGTTGCTGGAGGTGATCGACACCAGCGTCCAGATCAAAGCCCCGGTAGGGCAGGCCCCGCTGGGCCTGCGATGGCGCTACCGAGAGCTCGGACTGCACGAGGAAGTGGTACGGCGTGGTCGTCGAGGCCTCGAAGTACAGGCCCTCCATGGATCCGATGCAACCGTTAGTCCAGTGCGGGAGCAACATGAGCGCCATAGGCGTGCCGTACCGCACCAGTTCGCTGCCGTATTCCCACATCAGGCGGCCGCACCCCGATCGGTCACCGGTGGCACCAGTACCGTCACCGCCGGCGGCCCGGGCCAGATTCATCATCGTGTCGGCTAGGTCCCGCTGTTCCTCCCAACCGCCGCCCGATGAGTCCCCCACCCGGTTCTCATAGCCCTCGAAGTTCCACCTGACCCACGAGCGGCCAAGGTTCAACTCGGTCGTCTCGAGGCCCATCCACCGGTAGGTGTTGCCGTCCATGGAACCCAGAGGCATGACCCGCAGCGGCATGCCGACCAAGAGCACTACAGCGGAGAAGGCGACCAGTGCTCCCCCGCCGGACACCAGGCGCCCCGGACGGCCAGTGGTCGACCGACGTAGGCCGTCGAGCAGGCGGCCGGCCAGGCGGAGCACGTCGGCCACGGCCATGGCGGCCAGCAGGTAGAGGCTTAGGTAATAGGCGGGGAGGATCCGGCCGTTATAGAGGCGTCCCTCCGGAAGGTGGACGAACGCCAGGCCCAGTACCACCGCCGAGCCAGCCAGCACGAAGCCGAGGCGACGACGGAAAGCCACCGAGAGCAGCAGCCCGAGACCGGCCAGCACGATGACCGGCTGCAGGGGCGGGTCGTTGGTCAGGAAGTCAGCGGCCAGATCGCTCCGGTCCCAGAGGTAGGAGCGAAACGCGGTCAACTTGTGCCACGCCATGTCGTTCAGGTGGTCGCGTCGCCACCAGAAGGGAAGGATCCAGAACGCCGAGCAGAGGCCGGCCACCGCGCCGGTCGTCAACAGCCACCGCAGGGCCTCGCGCCCCGGACGCACGACCAGGGCGACGGCGGAGGCAACCAGTGCGTAGAAGGCAACCAGAAGGTGACACAGGCCGGTCAGGGCGAGCAGCAACGCCGCGGGGACCCGGCCCCGACCGGTCTCCAGCCCCCGGACGAGGAGGCCTAGGTAGACGAGGCAGGCCGACACTGCGAGGGCGTAGGCGAACTCGCCGGCCATGGTCGACATCAGGTTGCCACCCATGATGTTGAATGAGCGGTCGAAGAGGAAGGGCAGGGTGGCCACCGAGGTCAGCGCGGGACCCGGGAACGGCAGTCCGGCCAGACGACCGGTGGCCCACCCGGCGACCGGCATGACGACCAAGCCAGCCACCGTCACCCACTTGATGGCCATGCCGTAGTGAACGGGAACGACCACGACCATGGCCAGCGCTAGCCCAACCAGCCACCATCGGTGGTGTTCGGAGCGACGACGGACCACGAGCACGCCAGCCGCCACGAGGGCCGGAAGAACTACTACGAGTAGTGGCGTGGCTAGGCCGATGTCCACGGCGACCACAGCCAGCATCGGAACCACCATGTAGAAGTGGTAAGCGGGGAAGCCGGCATACCAGTCGGGCGTCCAGCCGGTGAGGCGGAGGCCGGGGAGCAACTCGTCGCGCAAAAAAGCCGGGCCCCAAACATGGGCGCCCAGATCCCCGCCGGTAGGCGTGGTCCGGGAGAACAGGACGCCGTCCGGGTTGACCACCCACAACACGAACCAGGCCCCTCCTAGTACCACCAGCAGGTCGACCCAGCGGGTGAAGGGCACTCGCCGGAGCCAAGCGGCCACTGGGCTGGCCGTCTCATCGTGGGAGGTGGCCGCTAGAGCCGCTTCCGAGGTGACCGACTCCTCGACCTCGGGATCCACGGGGTCCATCGCTAGAGGAGAACCAGGACAGTCACGGCGTTGAAGCCGACGTGCGCCCAGACAGCCCGTCCGAGCGTGCCATCACGCTGTGCCAGCCAACCGCACACCAAGCCGATCATCACCAGGGCCGGCAACTGCAGGAGTTGCAGGTGGGTGACCCCGAACAGCAGCCCCGAGGCCACCAGCGCCCCCCGGCGACCCATCCGGGACTCGAAGGCACGTAGGACGAGGCCCCGAAAGAAAAGTTCCTCGGCCACTGGAGCCATCGCCACCACCATCAGGACCAGCAGGGCAATGCCCAGCCCGTTGGCCCGATCGACCAACTCGCGGGCTGGACCGGACACGTCAAGGTCGTCGGACAGCAGCAGGATCGGGGCATAGAGGACCGGGACGGCAGCCACTTGGGCCACCACCCCGATGGCGAGGCCGTGCAGCGCCTCTCGCACTCGGCCGGTATTCGTTCGTCGCCAGCCGAGGTCGGCCCACCGGACCCCCCGGGTGAACACCAGCCAGGCGGGCACGCCGACGAGGCCTAAGTACAGGGCGCCCTGGACCAGCGAGCCGACAACGAGACCCGGGTCGTCGGCGGCGTCGGACCCCTGCACTACCACGACGATCCCCATGGCCAGCACGCTGGCCATCATCCCCACCAGTAGGCCGATCCCGACGTGACCGAGGCCCCACGGCACTTGGCGACGGGAGGCCCCGTCACCGTCAGCGACAGACCCGGCCTGTGACATCCCCTTCTCCGGCCCCTCCATCAGGCGCACCCTACCGAGGCCTCCCCATGGGCCCGTCTGCGGCACCGGGCTGTCGACCCGAGGAGCCGCCTAGAGGGGCGAAAGGACCCCAAAGCCCGATGGTCACGGGGCCCCCGTACGATGGAGCCATGGCGGATCGCACCGGCCGTGGCAACGGAGACCCCACCGATCGGCAGAACGCGCCCAAAAGCGACCAGGGCTCCGGTCGCGGACCCCAGAAGAACCAGGGCTGGCCCCGGTGGGGCATGTGGCTGGTCATGGGCCTTATCGCCGCCGCCCTGTTCCTCCCCGGCCTACTGCCCTCGGCCGAGACCGAGCAGGTCGCCTACGACCACTTCCTGGACCGGGTGGCCGCCGGCGAGGTGGACGAGGTTCTCGTCGACAACCAGAGCGGCCACATCGAGTTCACAGTGGCAGACGGCACCTTCGGCACGACCGGCCCGCTGGAACTCTCGATCGACGACCGCCGGTTGCTGGCCGACAGCGGTGCCGAGGTCCGCTTCGAGACGCCAGAACCCAACTTTTTCCAGACCTGGCTGCCCCTTCTCCTGCCAGTCGGCCTGATCATCTTGTTCTTTTGGTGGATCAACCGGCGGGCTCAAGGGCAGATGGGCGGGATGATGTCCATCGGTCGGTCCCGGGCCAAGACATACACCACCGAACGCCCGGGAACGACGTTCGACGATGTGGCCGGCTACGACGGCGTCAAGCAGGAGATTCGGGAAGTTGTCGACTTCCTGCGCGACACCGAAAAGTTCGCCCAGATTGGGGCCCGGGTCCCCAAGGGAGTGCTGTTAGTCGGCCCGCCAGGCACCGGCAAGACCCTCATCGCCCGGGCGGTAGCCGGCGAGGCCGGTGTGCCTTTCATGTCGGTAACCGGATCGGACTTCATGGAGATGTTCGTGGGAGTGGGCGCCAGCCGGGTCCGAGACCTGTTCGAAACAGCCCGCAAGATGGGCAAGGCCATCATCTTCATCGACGAGATCGACTCCGTGGGCCGCAAACGCGGTGCCGGTCTGGGCGGCGGCCACGACGAGCGCGAGCAGACCCTCAACCAGATGCTCTCGGAGATGGACGGCTTTGAAGGCAGCGAGGGCATCGTGATGATGGCCGCCACCAATCGCCCGGACATCCTGGACCCAGCTCTACTCCGTCCCGGCCGTTTCGACCGTCAAGTGGTGGTTCCACTCCCCGAGTTGCGCGACCGCCGCCAGATCCTGGACGTGCATGTCAAGGGCAAGAAGGTCCACGACGACGTGGATCTAGACCTGGTGTCCCGGGGGACACCTGGCATGAGCGGCGCAGACCTGTCCAATCTGGTCAACGAGGCGGCGCTGATCGCCGTCCGCGAAGGCGAGGACTCCATCCGAGCCGACCACTTCGAGGCGGCCAGGGACCGAGCCTTCATCGGACAGAAGCAAGAGTCGCTGGTCATGTCCGATGAAGAGAAGGAGCTCACCGCCTACCACGAGGCGGGCCATGCACTTTGTGCAGCGCTCCTGCCAACCGCCGACCCGTTGCACAAGGTGACGATCATCCCCAGTGGACGGGCACTTGGCGTAACCATGCAACTCCCGGCGGAGGACCGCCATTCACTGAGGAAGGACTACCTGGAGGATCAGTTGGTCATCTGGCTGGGTGGCCGAATGGCTGAGTCGCTGGTCTTCGAAGTGACCTCCACCGGCGCTGGACACGACCTGATGATGGCCACCAAAAGAGCCCGACAGATGGTCCGCGAGTGGGGCATGAGCGAACGGATCGGTCCGATGGCCTGGGGCAGCCAGGACCAGGTCTTCCTAGGCGACGACCTGATGCACTCCAGGGACTACAGCGACGAGACCGCACATCAAATCGACGAGGAAGTCCAGCGGATCCTCAGCAACCAGGACGATAGATGCCGGGCTCTTCTGACGGAGCACCGCCGGGCCCTCGACCTGGTGGCCCAGTCACTGCTCGAACACGAAACGATCACCGGCAACGACGTGGCCCGCCTCATCGCCGCTGCCACCGGTCCAGCGGAGTCGGTTGCCGATTCCGATCCAACAGCGGTCGAGGACCCCACGACCCTCGGCTGAGGCTTACGCAGGCGACCATGGACCGCCTACTCCTCCTACTCGCCATCGCCTCCGCTGCCGCAGTCGCAGCCCATTTCCTCCAACGACGTCGTCCCGACGCCCCGGTCCGCACCGGCTGGTCGGTTCCCGCCCAAATCGACCGCAACGACTTCGACAACCCCAAGGCCCCTTGGCTGGTCGTCATCTTCACCTCCGCTTCCTGCGACGCGTGTGCCGCGGTGGCCGCCACTGCAGCCCCACTGGCCAGCGACACCGTGGAGGTACAGGTGGTCGAGTACGACGAGCGTCGTGACCTTCACGACAGGTACGGGATCGACGCCGTCCCTCTGGTGGTGATCGCCGACGCACTCGGCGTGGTACGGGTCGACCACGTCGGGCCGGTCAGCGCCACCCACCTGTGGGGGTCCCTCGCCGAGGTCCGCGAGCCTGGCTCCACACCCGACGGGTGCGGAGCCGGCGGCTAGTCGAGCGATTCCACCGTCCCAGCTACGGCCACCATCGACGAGGCGGTCCAGCCGTCCGGAGCGTCGGATCGGACCGAGGCTACGACCGCCGAGGTCGACTCCACGGCTAGGACCACCGGCCCCCCGCCACCCAGCGGAAGGGCCAGATGGCCACCGGGCGGCACCTCCACGGTGGTCGGCAGGCCGTCCGGCGCCTGCCCAGCCAGGACCTTCACCGACACGGTGGCAATGCCCGCCGAGGTCGGGTTGACCACGGCCAGAACGTCGTCGACCGCGCCGAAGCGAGCGGCCACGTCCACCACCCAGCCCCGCGCCGCTACCCGGGAAGCCGGACGCACGTCGAGCCCCACCGGTCCGTCGACCGACCACCGGACCAACGAGGTGGCCACCCCGGCCCCTCCCTCAGCGTCAACGGCCGAGTCCAACGTCCTGACCTCTATCCCGTACTCCCCCCGTCCCGCCAGACGGCCATCGGATAGGTCAACCACGTGCCGCTGGCCGGCGCGCAGCACGAGCAACCACGGCTCTGCGAAAGCCTCCGGGTCGGCGAAACGCGGAACCACTTCCACGTCGACCGACTCGGTGCCCGGGTTCAGGACCGACACGCCGATCGAAGTGGCGACATCGCCGCCGCCCGCGCCGGGCAGCAGCCACGAGGTCGCCGTTCCAGCCACTCCCGGCGCGAGGTCGAGCCCGCGCCGGCCCTCAGGGTCCGAGCCGTCCGAGGCCTGAAGCCGCATGGCCACCAGACGCCCCACCCTCACGTCCACTGTCGCTGAGACCACCGACGAGTCGGCGATGCGCTCTGTCAGGTCGTAGGCCACCACCGATTGACCGGGGACCACGACGCCCTGAGAGTCCAGCGTCTCCCGACGTCCGATGTCCCCCACGAAGCGCAGGTCGGCTACCGCGGCGGCCTGAAACGGGTTGTGGAGCAAGAGCCAAGACCGGTTACCGGGCCGCGTGGTGGTTGACCAGGGCACCAGCCAGGTGACGTCGGTCCGCGTCGGACAGGGTCGCCGATCCGCCCCGTCCGGGCCGTCCACCGCCTGCGACACGATCGCCGCGCCACCCGACACCTCAACGGTCACCGCGGCGAACAGGGAGTCGGGGACGAACCGGCCCGGCTCCACCTCCAGACGACCACCGGCCTCGATCCGGAACTCCCGGTCGACGGTGCGTCGCCCGTCGTCCACCACGGTGACCCGGCCCTCGATCGAGCGACCGGAAACACTGACCACCTCGACGCTCCGGCGATCCACTCCGTCCAACTCCGCAGTGGGCCCCGGGCAAAACCAAAGCGCAGTGACGTCACCGCTGAGGGGAACGGCCGACGAGGCAGCCACCTCCGGCGCTACCAGACCATCAGGGCGTCCGCTCTGCCCGAGAGTCGCTCCGGCCACCACCAAGGCGGCGAGGACCACCAGAGCGGGGCCGCGGGCCGCGTTCACCGCGCCATCCCCGCCCTAGCCCGTCGCCCGGTCCGGGACCAACTGGCCAGCAGGAGGAGTCCGGCAGCGACGGCCACCTGGAACCGTCGCAGGCCACGCTGGCGTCCATCACTGAGGGTCAACGCCACCTCGTAACCACCGGCAACCCGGACCGATGGCCGGTCCACCACGCCGGTCTTCGCTCCCGCGGGAAGGACAACAGACTCCCTCTCGTCGACCGATGGCACCCATCGGTCATTCGGACCGTGCATCCACCGCAACGCTCCGTCGACGGAAACACTCACTACGCGGTGACCGAGGTCGAGACGCTCCACCCGGGCCGGAACTACACGTCGGTTACCGTCCCGCACCACCGAGAAAGGCGCCTCCACCTCAGTGTTCCGGTAGACGGTGACCGCCCCGTTCGCAGCAGGCACCCGTTCCAAGTCCAACTGCCTAGCCAGCGCCGCGACCAACGCTTTCCCGGCGGGACGCTCAACCGCAGGCTCCGGGACCGGTGCGGAGCGTTCCACCAGCACGATGCGTGCCACACCCCAGCGACCCAGCTCCGCTCCGAGTCGGTGAAGGTCTCCTGTCACAGCCCTACCAACCGCCTCGGACATCTCCTTCAGGCCGGTCGTCGCCCCCGGCGACCATTGGTCGGCCAGATCCGGCCGACCGTCGGTGACGGCCAAAATCGTTCCGGCTGGGAGATCCATTCCACCCGCCGAGGCCGAGGAAGACCGACCGAACGGCAAGCCGGAGACCGGCACGACCCGGCTATCGCCCAGCCACAGGATCCGCGCGTCACCGCCGAGTCGCTGCTCCCCGTCCACCGACGGTGACCAGACCTCGGGAAGAGCGTCAACCAGGTCTATCCGGGGCGCGCCCCAGGCACCGTCGAGGGATCCGACCACTACAGGCAGAGCCCCAACCCCGAGGGCGACCGCGACCACGCCCAGCAGCGCAGATCGCGTCCACCGGGCCAGCCGAGCCGACACCAAGGAGGCCATCGGCGACCCGACGGCCGAGGACCCACGATTTACAGCCTCGCCGAGGCCCGCCGCGCCTGCCGCCGATGCCCAAGCCATGCCGACGGCAACTACTACGAGGATGGCCTCGGCCTCCACCATCCCGACCGGGCCGTCGGGAGCACCGAGCCATCCCTGGTCCATGGCCACCAGTAGGACAGCAGCCGAGGCCGTGACGAGCCAGGCCCGAACCACCACTCCGAGGTGGCGGCCGGTCGTCGCCACCAGAGCGAGGATGGGGAGGATGAACAGGGCTGCGGCAGCCGTCCGACCGGTCGCCCCGACATCGAGGCCGAGCACGTCGCGAATCCCGACTCCCTCCCGGGGCGACCCTGCCCCCGATCCGAGCGTGGCCGGATCCCGCCCCCTCAGGAGGTCCGCCACCAAGGGCAGGTGGACGACGGAGGCGAGCAGACCACCGCCTGCTGAAACCAGCAGGAGGCGTCCGAGCCCGTCGACCCGACCGGCTAGGAGAGTGCCCGAAAGGAGGCCGACGAGGACCACCACGGTCGGCACCACGAGGAGCGGATCGACGGCCACCACCGCGGCGAGCACCACCCCGGTGACCACAACCTCCGACCAGAGGTCCCGCACCCGTGTGCCCGGTCCGGGGTCCCCGCCTCGACCGCCGTAAGGCGCCATCCCCTGGGCTCCAGCCAGGCGCCGCACCACCCACGGCACCACGGCATAGGCGGCCAACGTCGACAGGGCCCCCTCCCGTAACGCCTCCCATGGCAGGGGGACGGCGAGGTAGACGAGGACCGCCACCGCCCGGGACCGGCCACCACCCAGCGGGCGGACCAGACGCCAGACGCCTGCCGCTCCAACGGCGACGGAACCCAGGACCACCAATGTCCACCACGACCCGGTCGAGCCAGGCCAGACGCCGGCCAGAACCCCCAGGAGGGCCAGGCCGTCTGGGCCCACCAACTCCGTCCCGGTCCCGCCGATCCGCCAACCCGACCACCACGATGCCACCAGGCCCCACGGCTCGACGGGCAGGTCCCGGATCCTCCCCACCGGCACCACGCCACCCGCCAGCAGCGACCGAGATCCGAAGCCCACGATGGCCGCGGCGACCAGAAGGGCCAGTCCGCCGGGGCCGAAGACAGCGGCGAACAACGCTTGGAGGTGATGCTCCCAGGTGGAGCCCTCCCGGCCTGCCGCTAGCTCGCGCCCGGTCACCACACGGCGAAAGGCATGATGGGGTACAGCAACCGGCTCCACTGGGCGGATCAGCGCGGCCTCACTGGACCGGTGGCGCAGCCGCCGGGCTGAGGCCAGGCGCCGGACATTCCACGGCCAGGCAACCAACAGGCCCCAAGCGTGCCGGAACCGGCCCACCACCAAGCCGTAGACCATGCCAAGCAGGCTGGCCGCCAGAAGCGGAGGTGCCAGCACGGCGGCAGACCGACCATGCCCCGTCAGAAGAAGACGGACGCGCAGACGAGACCGTCGAGTCTCGTCCCACTCCAGAGGGGTCAGCCGTCGTGCAGTCGCTCCCGGTACCACCGCTACCGTCGCCCCGGCCCGACGGGCCCGCAGGCAGAACTCCACTGACCCGTCTAAGTCGCCACCCTCCGGATCGAGACCACCCAACTCGGCGTAGAGATCGGCCCGGACCATCCACACCGAGCCGGCCACAGCCAGCGGCACCAGATCAGCATCGTGCTGGCCTTGATCGGGTTCGGGGTGTCCCACCACCGGGACGGGCGAGCACAGGCGGTCGAGCCTCCAACCGGTCTCCACCAAAGAGCCATCGGGGTCGACCACTTTGGGGCCGACCACCCCGGCGTTGATGCCAATGGCACGTTCGACGAGACGGCGCACAACCGTGTCGCCCAGCACGACGCCGCCCGGCATCAGGAGGAGGAAGCCCCCGGTCGTCATCTCCGGACGGGCGGCCAACACCATGGCGACGGCCGCCGCCTGCCCGGTCCCCGAAGGCGCGGACACCACCGTCGAACCGGGGAAGAGGGCCGACACCCGGTCCGGAACCGCCGCAACGAATTCCTCCGGGGTGGGGTCACCCGGGCCGTAGGGAACCTCGACGACGGCCACCTCGAGGCGCTGGTGGTCCTGGGCGGCCAAGCCAGCTAGCACCGCCTCGAGTTCGGGTGCGCTCCCGCGGGCCACCACCACGGCCAGTACCGGGGCGTCGGCGGCGCGAGGGGCGGGAGGTGCAGCGTCCACGGTGGCCGCAGACTACTTCCGCACCCCGCCAAGCCCCGGGCGTCGAGCCCCCGTCTAGCGCGGTCGGTGCGACTCCGGCTTCCTAGGATGACGCAATGCTCTATGACCGGGGGACGTCGCTGTGAAGGCAGTGGTCACCGGCGCTGCGGGCTTCGTAGGCCGACACCTCGTCGACCACTTGGCCGCCGCTGGTGACGAGGTGGTCACCACCGACCGCTCCAGCGGCGGCCCGGACCTCCTCGACCCCGCCGAACTCACTGCTCTGCTAACAGAGCACCAGCCCGAAGTGGTCTTTCACCTGGCCGGCCAGGCCGACGTGGCCCGGTCGTGGACCGCCCCCACCGAGACCCTGCGGACCAACGCCGAGGGCACCCACCACCTCCTGTCTGCCGCCCGGACCGCCGGGGTGGGCCGTGTTGTCACGGTCACCAGCGCCGACGTGTACGGCGTCGTTCGCCCCGAGGAACTCCCCCTAGACGAGGCGGCACCCTTCCGGCCGGCCTCCCCCTACGCGGCCAGCAAGGCCATGGCCGACCTTGTCGCCCAGCAGGCCTACCTCGGCCACGGACAGGACGTCGTCCGGGCCCGTTCGTTCAACCACTTCGGACCCGGCCAAGGCGACGCTGGAGTCTGCTCGGCATTGGCCGCCCGGATCGCCTCCTGCGAGGCCAAAGGTGGCGACACCATCACCGTCGGCAACCTGGAAGCCCGGCGAGACTTCACTGACGTCCGCGACGTTGTTCGGGCGTACCGACTGCTGGCCACCCACGGTCGGGGCGGCCGCGCCTACAACGTTTGCTCCGGACGAGCCGTCGCCATCTCCGAGGTGCTTGAAATTCTTCTCTCGCTGGCCGACAGGCCGATCCAGCCACTCGACGACCAAAGCCTGCACCGTCCTGTCGACCTCCCAGAACTCCGCGGCGACCCGACGGCCATCCAACGCGACACCGGATGGGAGCCCACCTTCGAGATGATCACGACCCTCAGCGAGGTGCTCGAGGACCGTCGAAGTCGGCAACGTGCGTCTCGGGCGACAGACTGATCCCATGAACCGTCGCGCTCTGATCACCGGCATCACCGGACAAGACGGCTCGTACCTGGCCGAACTCCTCCTTGAGAAGGGGTACGAGGTCGTCGGCCTGGTCCGTCGAAGCTCAACGGACACCGACCAGCGCATCGCCCACCTGGTCGACCAGATCGAATTCCACTCCGGCGACCTCCTGGACCAGCTCTCGCTGGTCGAGGCACTCCGCGTCCACCAGCCCACCGAGGTGTACAACCTTGCCGCCCAGTCTTTCGTGCAGGCCTCGTTCGGCCAGCCGGTCCTGACCGGAGAAGCCACCGCCCTGGGTGTCACCCGCTTGCTCGATGCCATCCGGCTCGTCGACCCGGACATCCGCTTCTATCAGGCGAGCTCCAGCGAGATGTTTGGGAAAGTCCACGAGGTTCCCCAGACCGAGGCCACCCCCTTCCATCCCCGTAGTCCCTACGGGGTGGCCAAGGTGTACGGCCACTGGATCACCGTCAACTACCGGGAGAGCTACGGGTTGCACGCCAGTTCGGGGATGCTGTTCAACCACGAGAGTCCTCGACGGGGCCTCGAATTCGTGACACGCAAGATCAGCCACGGAGTGGCCCGGATCGCGCTCGGAAAAGCCACCGAACTCCGTCTCGGGAACCTCGACGCCAAGCGGGACTGGGGCTACGCCGGTGACTACGTGGATGCCATGTGGCGGATGCTTCAGCAGGACGAACCAGGCGATTACGTGGTCTGCACCGGCGAGACCCACACTGTCCGGGAGTTCTGTCAGGCCGCCTTCGGTCGGGTGGGGCTGGACTGGGAGGAATATGTGGTGGTTGACCAGCGCTTCTACCGGCCAGCCGAGGTCGATCTGCTGGTCGGCGACGGCTCACTAGCTGCCGAGCGCCTCGATTGGCGGCCCACCGTCGGCTTCCGGGAAATCGTCGAGACGATGGTCGATTCCGATCTGGCCCTCTTGGAGGGCCGTGAATCTGCGTCCGGCTGAGAGCTCCGTGGCCGATGAAGCCGCGCCGGCGGTCGCCGTGCTGGCTGGAGGCGTGGGCGCGGCGAAGCTCCTCAAGGGCATGGTTCGGGTCGTTCCCCCCGCCAGAGTCACCGCGGTTGTCAACACCGCCGACGACGTGGTCCTCCACGGCCTCCACGTGTCCCCCGACCTGGACACCGTGACCTACACGCTGGCCGAAGCGGTGAACCCGGAGACCGGTTGGGGCTTGCGGGACGAGACCTGGCAGGCCATGGACGCTCTGGACCGGTACGGCGCCCCGACCTGGTTCCGACTCGGCGACCGAGACCTTGGTACTCATCTCCATCGAACGGGGCGCCTGGCCGCTGGCGCCGGACTCGCCGAAGTCACCCGGGAAGTCACCAGCGCCTGGGACGTAGAAGCCATTCTGCTACCCATGACAGAGGACCCGGTGGCCACCATGGTGACGCTCGACGACGACACGCCGGATGGCACAGAGGTCGGTTTCCAGGACTACTTCGTCGGGCTTCGCCACGACGTTCCCATCCGCTCCATCCGGTTCGCCGGGGCCCAGCACGCCCGACCAGGACCCGGCGTGGTCGAGGCGCTAACCGACGCGTCGACGGTGGTCGTCGCCCCGTCCAACCCGATTGTGTCCATCGGCCCGCTACTCGCTATTCCTGGCATGGTGGATGCCCTGAAGGCCCGCCGGTCCGACGTGGTCGCTGTGTCACCCATCGTTGACGGAACCGCGCTGAAGGGCCCCGCAGATCGGATGCTTAGAGAACTCGGCCACGAACCCACAGTGGTCGGCGTGGCCCGTCTCTACCGGGAGGTGGCGGCCACCCTTGTCGTGGATCGGGCCGATGCCAGCCTCGTTGACGCTGTGGAGGCCGAGGGAATGGCCTGCGTGGTCGCCGACACGGTCATGACCGACGTGGAGGTGGCCATCGATCTATGCCGGATGCTGCTCGCCACCGGCCGCCCTCCGTCGGGGGGCGGCCGGTGAGCCGGCCCATCGAACTGATCCCTGTCCACGGGATCGGCGAGGTCCGCCCTGGCGACGACCTGGCAGCCCTGATCGCCGAGGCGGTCGAGTTGCTCGACGGTGACGTCCTGGTGGTCACCCAGAAGGTGGTGAGCAAGGCGGAGAACCGCTTGGTGGACGTGGACCCCGAGGTAGGCCACAAGCCCCTGGTCGATCGCGAGTCGGTCCGGGTTCTGCGCCGGCGGGGCGACCTGGTCATCAGCGAGACCGAACACGGCTTCGTGTGCGCCAATGCCGGCATCGACCTATCCAACGTGGAGGAGGGACAGGCCGCCCTCTTACCCATCGACTCCGACCGTTCGGCCCGCCGAATCCGCGACGCTTTGCGCCACCGGTTCAGCGTGGACGTAGCCGTGGTGGTCAGCGACACGTTCGGTCGACCATGGCGTCGTGGGGTCACCGACGTGGCCATCGGCTGCGCCGGCCTCCGCCCGGTGGTGGACCTCCGGGGCACCACTGACGCCCTCGGGAGAGAACTCCAGGTCACCGAGGTGGCCGTGGTCGACGAGATCGCAGCGGCGGCCGAGTTGGTGATGGGCAAGGCCGCCGGGGTCCCGGTCGCCGTGGTCCGGGGCGTGAACCCGTCCTGGCTGGGTGACGGGTCGGTGGTTGACGACATCGTCCGCGCCCCCACCGACGACCTCTTCCGCTAAGAGCACCCCCAGCCACTCACCGACCATGGGGTGCCGGGACCTGGTCAGCCGTCGGCGAACCCCTCCGGGTGGGCCTCGCACCACCGCCAGTGGTCCTCGATCATGGTCCGCAGATCCTGCTTCGCGGACCATCCGAGCACCTCGTCGGCAAAAGACGGGTCGGCCCAGATTTGCTCGACGTCACCTGGACGGCGCCCGACCACCTCGTGGGCGATGGCGTGACCCACCACCTCTTCGGCCATGCGCACCAGTTCGAGAACGGTGTACCCCCGACCGGTCCCGAGGTTGACCGCCGTAGCGCCGGGGCGTGTCGCCAACGCGTCGAGGGCTGCCACGTGGGCCTCGGCCAAGTCCACTACATGGAGATAGTCCCGCACCGCGCTGCCATCCGGCGTGTCATAGTCCCCGCCGAACACCTGGAGTCGGTCCCGTCGACCGGCAACAACCTGCATCAGAAGGGGAACGAGATTGGTCGGGATGCCAGTCGGGCCCTCTCCGATCGCACCGGAGGGGTGGGCACCGATCGGGTTGAAGTAGCGCAGCAACATCACGTCAAGGCCGCCGGCGGCTGCTACCGCCTCCAAAACTTGTTCGCCATGCAACTTGGTCCAGCCGTATGGGTTGACCGCCCCGATCGGCGAGTCCTCGGTCACCGGGACCTCGTCAGGCTCCCCATACACGGTGCACGACGACGAGAACACCAGACGACGGATTCCTCGGTCCCCCATGGCGGTCAGGACACCGAGCAAAGAGCCCAGGTTGTTACGGAAGTAGGCCAGCGGCTGTTCGACTGATTCGGCCACCGACTTGGAAGCCGCAAAGTGGACCACCTCGTCTACCTCGTACCGGTCGATGGCCTCACCTACCAGGCGTAGGTCGGCCGCATCGCCTTCCACAAACTTCAGGTCCGGCGTGGTCAACCCCCGAACGGCGTCGACGGCGGCAGTCGAGGCGTTGGACAGGTCGTCGAGCAGAACCACCTGACGACCCGCCTCGTGAAGAGCCACCGCGGTGTGGCTCCCGATGTAGCCCGCGCCACCAGTTACCAAGACCGCCACGTCAGTCCTCCTCTGGGAAGCGGCCGCCATCGAGGATTGTGCCGGAAGCAACCGTGGCACCGGGTCCGACCAGACAGCCGCCCAACACCGAGGCGCCCTCGCCGATGGTCGCCCCGGGACCGACCACCGATGCGCGGACTGTCGATCCATGGCCGATGGTCGCTCCGTCCATGACGACAGCGTCGCACACCTCCGTCCCCGACCCGATGCTGCTGCCGGCCATGACCACCGACCCGTGAACCCGCGCCCCGACGTCGACGATGGCCGCTTCGTGAACGGCGGTCAGGTCGGCTCGGGTCCCGTCCACCAGATCCAGATTGGCCCGCAGGTAGGCCTCGGGCGTCCCGGTGTCCAGCCAGTAGCCGTCGGACGGCTCAGCGTGCAGTGCACCCTCGGCGGCGAGGGTCGGGAAGACCTCCCGCTCAATCGACATCCGGTGTCCGGGGGCGATCCGGTCCAGGACTGTCGGCTCCAGGACGTAGGTCCCAGCGTTGATCCACCGCGACGGCGCCTCATCGATCGATGGCTTCTCCACGAACTCCAGCACCCGACGCTCCTCGTCGAAGGGCACCACCCCATAGCGGGACGGGTCGTCCACTTCGGTAAGGGCGATGGTCCCCAACGCACCGGCCCCTCGATGCCGGGCCACCATGCCGGTCACGTCCAGGTCAGTCAGCACGTCACCATTCAGGACCAAGAAGGCCTTCTCGATGCCCGCCTCAAGCGCCGCGAAGCGGACTGCCCCAGCGGTGCCCAGCGGCTCGGGTTCCACCGCGCAGTGCAGTGGCATCCCGGCGCACGTGCCGTCCGGATAGGCCACGGTGAATGCCTCCGGCCGGAAGCCGAGGGACAGCACCACCCGGGTCACGCCGTGCGCAGCAAGATGGGCGACGACATGCTCGATCATCGGCCGGTCGACGACCGGAAGCATCTGCTTCGGGGTGTCCGCGGTCAGCGGACGGAGGCGGGTGCCGAACCCACCGACGAGGACAACGGCCTCCACGGGCCGGCCGACTATTCGGCGACGGTGGTCGTCGTCGCCAGGGTGGGAGAGTCGGACTGCAGGCGCTCCGGGTCCACCGTGTCCAGGAACGAGAGCCGTTCGGTCCGCGGCCGCGGGGGCTCGACGCCCTCGGGGACTATGGCGATGGTGAACGCCTCGCGGTTCTTCAGGAAGCGGATGCCGGCCACATCCTCAGTGACCACCTCGGGCTCCCGGTCTAGGTCGTCGGCATCGAAGCGAGCAACCTTCAGGACGCCGGGTTCACCGTTGCAGTCGGCGCCTTCGACTACCAACTCGCCGGTGTCGAGCAGGATGGACCCGTCATCGATGAAGCCCCCAAAGGCCGAGAAGAACTCACCCAAGGTGGCGTCGCGGCCCGAGGCCAACTTGTTGAACGGATGGATGTGGATCAGGCCGTCGCCGTGGGAGTGGATCCCGTTCGGATCGGTCTCGAGCACGATCTTGGATCGGAAGTCGTCGCAGACGTACACGTCGTAGGCAGAGTGCCAATGGTCCCCGACCCGGGGAGCTGACGTGGCCTCCCGGTCGGTCCGGGCCCAGAAGACCAGGAGCCCGCCGAGGAGGACGATGAGGGCGACCGCCGCCGGGAAGCCCAACTTCCGCTGTTCCCCGCTGCCGCCAGCCGATCCGGCCCGAGCGGCGCGGGCGACCTTGCTCGCCGAGTCTCCACGTGCCATGGCGGACGAGGATATCGGCACCCCTCGGTGGATCACCCGTGCCGGCCAGCCAGTTCCACCACCAGTTCCGTGTACGTCCCGGCCACCGAGTCAGGCGACCTCCAGGCCTCGGCCCACCGGCGACCCCGATCACCCATGGCCCGACGACCCGCCGGATCATCGACCAGCCGCTCGATGACCGGCACCAGCGTGTCGGCGTCGTCCGGAGGAACCGACAGGCCGGCACCGGCCTCGTCGAGGATCCGGGCCACCTCCGACCCCTCGTCGATCGAGGCCACCACCGGTCGACCGGCGGCCAGCACCGAGTAGGTCTTGGACGGCACGCTGGAAGCGGCCAGGCCGGCCCGCAGCAAGACCAGGTGGATGTCCGCGGTCGCCAGCACCTCGGGGACCCTCTCGATGGGCTGGTAGCCGACGACCACCAGGTTGGGCAGGTCCCGCGCCGCCTCGACGAGGTCGTCGAAACGGATGCCACCGCCGTTGACCACGTAGACGAGGTCGTCGCGGTCGCGGTGTCGTCGAGCCGCTTCCACCACCAGGTCCAGGGATTGCGAGTGACCGAGGTTCCCGGCGTACATGACGACGGTCCGGTCACCCAGGCCCAGCTCCGTGCGGTATCCGGTTGCGCGGTCTAGGGGCCGGACGGCCTCGACGTCCACGAAGTTGGGCACCACCCGGACCAGCGGCCGGTCGCCGGACCCGACCTTGGCTCGGACGTTCACCGCCAGGTCGTCGGACAGCACGGTGACCGCGTCGGATCGCCGGTAGGTGGCCCGTTCCAGCCAGCGGAAGAACCGGATGGCCCTTGCCGAGCGCAGTGCCCCGACTTCGACTGCGACGTCCGGGAAGACGTCCTGGACGTTGAACACCAGTGGGCAGCGGTGGCGGCGGGCCAGGATCCAGCCGGCCAGGCCGAAGGTCAGCGGTGGCGAGATGGCCACCACACCGTCAAACGGGCCACGCTTCAGGACCCCGACCAGAGTGGCCAGTCCGGTCAGGCCGAGGAAGCCGAGCGCCCGACCGACCAGGTTGCTCCGCTCGACATCACCCTTCTCAGTCGGGAAGGGATGGAGGCGGATCACGGTGGCCTCGCCGTAGTGGCCGCGGCGGACCGGACGCCCTCGCCACCCGTCGGCGATCCGATGGTCGCGGTACCAGGGAAGGGACGTCAGCACGTGCACGTCGTGTCCCCGACCGGTCAGGCCATCGACAATGGCCGACACCACCTCGCCGGTGGGCGCCGTGTCGGGCCGCAGGTGGGGCGTGAGGACGAGGAGTCGCATGGTCAGCGACTCCTCCGGTCCAGGAGCATGCGCCACGCCCGATCCAACGCCTCGGCGGTGGCCTCACAACTGTGGTCGACCGCTCGGCGGAGGCCGTCGAGCGCCAGGTCCCGCCGGTGGGCCTCGTCAGCGAGGACGAATTGGAGCCGACGGGCCCATTCGTCGGCCTCCGCGTCGACGGCGATCCGGGCGGCTGGTCCGACCAGAGCAGCTGCCGGGGTGCCGTCGGCGACGAGGACGGACACGCCGGCCGCCATGGCCTCCAGCACCGGGAGCCCGAAGCCTTCGTAGGAAGACGGGAAGGCCACCACGGTGGCCGATGCCATCCATTCGGTCAACTCAGCGGTGGGTACGCGGCCCGGCCGGTCGATCCGGTCCGCGTGTCGGCTGGCAGCCACAAGACGCCGGACCTTCTCCTCGGCGCGACCAGCGCCCCCGGTCAGGATCAGACGGACCGTGGGGTGGTCGTCGGCAAGGTATTCGAAGGCCCGGACCAGCAGTTCGTGACGCTTGTGGGGGTGGGTGGCCGCCGGATACAGGACGGTCGGCGACCCACTGGGTTCGGCCGGGTCCGGCGCGACGGAGTGCACTCCGGCCGACACGGTGGCTACCCGCGACCGGTCGACGCCGAAGCGCCGGACCACGTCATCGCCCACGGCATCCGACACGGTGACCACCACGTCCGCCCGACGAATCGACCGGGGCAGGGCATGGCCAAGGTAGGTGCGCTTCACCGTCGAGAAGTTCTCCGGATGGTCCAGCGGCTGGAGGTCGTGGACGGTCACTCCCACCGGCCGCCCTGTCCGCACCGGGATCCGACCCCCGAGGTGGTGGACGGCATCGAGGCGGCGGGCCCGAGCGGCCAGCCAGGTGGTTTCGGCGGCCAGCCGTCGCCAACGACGACGGTTGTCCAACGGGTGGGTCTCCAAATCCAGAGCACGGCCGAGGTCCGGATAGGTGTCCGCCGCCTCCTCGCTCAGGAACGCCACCGGACATAAATCGGACGACCCGTGGCGAGCATGGGCCATCAGGGTGCGCACTGCGTACTCCTCGCTACCGCCCACGTCGCCGGGGACCATCCAGAGCAGGTCGACGGCGATCCGGGCCCTCATCCTCCCCACCGTGCCACGGCCTCGCGGTACACAAGGACCGTCGCCTCCGCAGTGGCCTTCCACGTGAACGCCGCGGCCCGCTCGAGGCCCGCTGCCGCCAGTCGGTCGGCCAGCACCCCGTCGGACAGCACGGCTCCGAGGGCCTCGCCGACGGCCCCGGCGTCGGTGGGATCCGCAACCAGCGCTGCCCCTGCGGCCACCTCCTCGGTTGCCGTCCCGGACGAGGTGACGACCGGCGTCCCGGCGGCCATGGCCTCCAGCACGGGCAGGCCGAAGCCCTCTTGCAGACTGGGGAGGCAAAGCACGGAGGCCGCCTCCAGCCAGGCATCCCGTTCGGGCTCCGGCACCGGACCAACCAGGACCGCTCGGTCACCCAGAGGCGCGGTGATCCGACAGGCGTCGGCCTCCCACCCGGTGGGTCCGATCAGAACCAGAGGGATGCTGCCACCACCGGGGATCCGGTCCATGGCGGCCACGAGACCAGGGAGGTTCTTCCGGGGCTCAACGGTCCCTATCCACAGCACGAACGACCCGTCGACGCAATGCCGCCGAAGGACGCTTCGGACCGCTTCCCGGGCTCCAGGCAGGACCACCTTGGCGGGTCCCACCCCGAGGGGGACAACGTGGAGCCGATCCTCGTCGAAGCCGGCCGCGACGAGGTCTCGGAGGGTGGCCTCCGACGGGCAGGCGACCACCTCGGCGCGCCGGGCGTCAGTCAGCCAAGCCTCGAACAGCCGACGGCCCCGAGACGTGGCCACCTCAGGGTGGCGGCGCCAGGCCAGGTCATGGACGGTCGCCACCAACGGCCGTCGGGTCGGCGGTACCGCTCCGCCGGAGGCGTGGACCAGGTCCACGTCGCTGATCAGGCTCTCCACCCTCGGCCGCGAGAAACGGTGCCACGACTCGTAGAGGAGGGCACGTGGGAGACGTGACGCGACCAGCGGAAGTTCAGATGGCGGCGCGACCGGGAAACCGTCAGCCGGCAACCCACTGTGATGGGCCGTCAGGCCCACCAGGTCCACGTCGTCCCGGCCAACCAGGGCCTCGGCGGTCCGCACCGCGGCAACCGCCGTCCCGCCCGGCACGCGGTGCCAAGGCTGCTCAAGCAGATAGGCGATGCGTAGGCGACCAGTCACGGGCTGCTCAGGGACACGCCGAGCCGTCGGGCCGCCGACCGTCGACCGTCGACGGGACCTCGACCGCCAACCTCGGCGTCGAGCGGACGGGCAACACCATCGAAGGGTCCACCGCCTGATCGATGGCCGGAGCACCGACCTCCTCGTCCAGGACGGATACGGCTAGCCGGGCCAAGGCATCGACTTCGTGGTGGGCCCGGGGAACGAGGAGAAAGGAGGCGAAGTCGCGGCCGAGAACCAGCTCGACCGAACGTCCCGCCTTCTCTGGATCGTCGCTGAAGGCGAAGCGGGGTGTGGGGGTCACCATTTGTCCTACCAAAACCGCGGCGGCAAAGTCGTCCCGGTGGGCCCGCACCTCGGTCACATCAACAGCGTCGGCCGACGCCGTCTCGACCGGGAAGCCCTTCAGGACCAGCTGGGCGTGGGCTGGGACCGACTCGTCGACCGGACCTCGTGCGTCGACCACCCGGACCGGGACGTCCTCGGGCCGCAGCGAAATACCCCGGAACACATCGAAGATCCGACGGGCTTCCAACCGGAGACGAAGCACCGAGGCCGAGCCCACCACATCGTCGTAGACCGGCAGCTCGTGCCGGTCGAGGTCATCGGGATCGAAGTCGGCAAAGGCCCGACCCAAGCTCAGGAGCGTCCGCATGGTCAGGCGGTCGTCGAGCACCACCGACCGTGCAGCCGCCTCTATGAGGTCGTCGCGCATGAGCAGCGACCGGGCACCGCCGTCGATCACCTCCTCGAGCGCCAGGGTAAGAAAGTCCTGCTGTCGCTGATTCCGCTCCAGATCGTTCCAAACGCCGACCCGCTGCCACCGACCGTCCACGAACAGCTCCAACTTCCGGCTGCGCACAAAGGCCAGTCCGGCCCGGCCGTCGAGCACGGTGCAACCCGCCTCTGACACGTATAGCCCCGAGCCGACATCGCGGGCCGGGTGGGGAAACCACACTGGTACACCGCCGATCTCGTCGACCACCTCCTCGAATCCGAGGAAGTCGACCACCACAAAGTCATGGATTGGGACGCCGAAGTTCCTAGTGACCGTCTCTACCAGGGTGGGGGCGCCAAGCTCCATCCCGCCCACCAGTAGCGCAGAGGCCAGCTTCTCCTCTCGGACCGGGATGCCCTCCCGATGGATCATCACGTAAAGGTCCCGTGGCAACGAGACCAGTGCAGCAGTCCCCAGGTGCGGATCAAGGCGCAGCAGCATGATGGCATCGGCCAGTGCCACCCCGGGCGTCCGGTCCCGCTTTCCCGCCGGGTCGTCGTCTGGGAGGCCCACCGCACTGTCCGTGCCGATCAGGAGGATGTTGCGAGGTGGCGACGGCCGCTCCCCGTCCGAGGTACCCGTCGACTCCGCCCCACCGGAGCCGGCCCCGTCCTGAGGGTCATCGAGTGGCACCTCGAGGTCGGCGAGCACTCCGGCCGGGACGTCGATGCGCACGATGCTGCCCACCGCCTCCTCAAAGGCATCCAGCCGACCGGCGGCAAGGAGAAGGCCGAGCCCCACCAAGAGGCTGCCGACGATCAGCAGTCGTTGTGGCCAAGTACGGCGCGGGGCCCGATCATGGTCTGAAGACTTCTCGTCCACCGGCGCGTCCGGCACGTGGGTGGGTTCAGGCTCGACCGAATCGGGGCCCTCGACGGATCCGGGCGACACGTCTACGACCCTACCAGTGGCCCTCCATCGGGCTCAGTCGCTCCGGACCGGTGACCTGGCGGTCGAAGCGACCCCACTCGCACAGCGGACGGGCCTAGCCTCGGTCGATGCCCCCTCCTCCCCCTCCGGATGCGCAGGTCGGAGCTTGCTGGACCAATGGTCGCCTTGTCGACCCCGACCGGCCTTCGATTCTCGCCGACGACCACGCAGTGGTTGTCGGCGACGGGGTGTTCGAGACCATGAAGGTGGTCGACCGAACCCCGTTCGCCCTGACCCGACATCTCCGACGACTTGCAGCCTCTGCTGCGGGACTAGGCCTCTCCGAGGTCGACGAGGGCCGAGTCCGCGCCGCCGTCGAAGAGGTGCTGGCCGCCGATCCCCATGCCGGCCTACTGCGCATCACATGGTCGAGCGGGAGCGGCCCCCTCGGCTCAGCTCGAGGAGGCGGTGACGGCACCCTGGTGGTCGCCTCCTCGCCGGGAAACAACTGGCCGACCGCCGAAGCCGTCCATCTGGTGAAATGGCGACGCAACGAACACGGAGCCCTAACCGGACTAAAGACCACCTCGTACGCTGAAAACGCTCTGGCCCTGGCCACCGCCAAACAGGAGGGCTGCACCGAGGCGATTTTCCGCAACGTGGCAGGGGACCTCTGCGAAGGCACCAGCACCAACCTCTTTCTGGTGGTTGACGGCGTGCCCACCACTCCGCCGCTCTCCTCGGGTTGCCTAGCGGGAGTGACCCGGGACCTCCTCCTGGAGGCCTTGGGCAACGAGGTGGTAGTCCGCAACCTCGCCCCGGACGAACTCCACACCGCCGAGGAGGCCTTCCTGACTTCGACAACCCGCGATGTCAGCCCCATCTTGGCCGTAACTGGGATCGTCGACGCGACCTTCGACCCGGCACCGGGCCCGGCCACCATCCGGGCCATGACCGCTTTCGCCACAGTTCAGGCCTCGTCGCTGGATCCCTAGTTGAGGATCACCTCGAGTCAGTCCGGGCCGCCGTCAGAACTGTTGGCCCGGAGGTGGACCACGTCGCCGGCTCGTACGTCGATCATCCGCCCCCCGGCGTCGAGCACGAGGCCTCCATCGGGAGCGATGTCCACGGCCACCGCCTCCATCGGTCCGTCTGCCAACTCAACCCACACCCGCCGGCCGACGGTCGACGACCGTCGCAGATGTGCACTCCGCAGCCGTTCCTCCCCATCGTTTTCGGCTAGAACCCCACACCAGCCACCAAACGCTTTCAGGATTGACGTGAGGAGCCTGTCGGCGTCTAGGTCAAGTCCAACAGCCCGCAGAGAGATGGCCCCGGGTGGTCCGTCCTCGGCCGCGTCGGGCCAACCCACGTTCACCCCCATGCCGACCACAACCGCCGGTGGGTCAGACGCCACCAAGTCGGCGAGGATGCCCGCTACTTTCCCTACCGTCTCACGGTCCGTGTCGACGAGGACCACGTCGTTGGGCCACTTCACGGCGGGAACGAGGCCGACGTCCGACAGCGGGTGCTCCAGTGCGTCGGCCAGGGAGAGGGCTAGGGCTGTGGTGGCCAACGGGACTCGCCCAGCGGGCCATTCCGGCCGGAGCAGGACGGAGAACAGGAGGTTGGTCCCGGGTGGCGCCTCCCACGTCCGGTCCAGACGCCCTCGGCCCGCAGTCTGGTGGTCAGTTCGTAGCACCAGGCCCGATGGCTCCCTAGCGGCGGCCCGCTCCGCGAGATCCGAGTTCGTAGAGCCCGTCACCGGCACGAACTCGATCCGGAACACCGCCCCGCCCCCTACCACGCCGTGCCCAGCGGGCAGCGGAAGTGGTTCTGTGACAGAGGGCCGGAAACACAGTGGTGCGCTCGGCCCTCCATTCGGGCGATGATAGGGACGTGTTCACCAAGGTCCTGATCGCCAACCGCGGAGAGATCGCCGTCCGCGTCATCCGCGCCTGCCGCGAAATGGATGTGGCCACGGTCGCCGTCTACTCCGACCTCGACCGCGAGGCGCTTCATACCCGCCTCGCCGACGAGGCCTATGCGCTGGGAGGGCAGACGGCCGCCGAGAGCTATCTAGACACCGAGGCCATCCTGTCAGCCATCGACCGCAGCGGCGCCGATGCCGTCCACCCTGGTTACGGGTTCTTCTCCGAGAACGCCGACTTTGCACGGGCCGTCACCGACCGGGGGGTCACCTTCATCGGCCCACCTCCCGAGGCCATCGAGGTCATGGGCGACAAGATCAGCGCCCGCCTGGCCGCCGAGAGGGTCGGCGTCCACGGGGTGCCCGGGTCGACAGACTTCATCACCGACCCTGACCAGGTCCGAGCCTTCGGCCACGAGCATGGCTACCCAATCGCCATCAAGGCCGCATTCGGCGGCGGCGGGCGCGGCATGAAGGTGGTGGCCGAAGAGGTCGCCATCGAGGATGCCATCGAGTCGGCCCAGCGCGAGGCCATGGCCTACTTCGCCCGCGACGAGATCTACATGGAGCGATACCTGACCGCCCCCCGCCACGTCGAGATTCAGGTCCTAGCGGACGCCCACGGCAACGCCGTTTATCTCGGCGAGCGAGACTGCTCGGCCCAGCGTCGCCATCAGAAGCTCATCGAGGAGGCACCGGCCCCATCGCTCCCCGACGAAGTCCGGTCCGCCATGGGCGAGGCGGCAGTCGCCGTGGCGCTCGGCTGCGGCTACACCAACGCTGGGACGGTCGAGTTCCTATACGAGGACGGCGACTTCTACTACCTCGAAATGAACACCCGCCTCCAGGTTGAGCACCCGGTGACCGAGTTGGTGACCGGGCTTGACCTCGTCGAGCAGCAATTGCGCATCGCCTCGGGCGAGGCGCTGTCGTTCGGTCAAGAGGACGTGACCATCACCGGGCACGCGATTGAGGTCCGGATCAACGCGGAGGACCCGGCCGGCGGGGCCTTTCTGCCCAGCCCGGGGAAGATCACCGGACTCAAGGTGCCCGACGGATTCGGCGTGCGCTTCGACGGCGGCTACGAGGCCGGCGACGAGATCAGCCAGTTCTACGACAACCTCATCGGCAAGTTGGTCGTTTGGGGCCGGGACCGCGAAGTGGCTATCCGCCGCACCCTGCGTGCCCTGGACGAGATGGAGGTCACCGGTGTGGCCACCACCGTCCCGGCCGACGCTGCCATCCTCGCCCACCCCGACTTCGGCGCCGTGAAGCACTCCACCAAGTGGGTCGAGGAGACCCTCGACCTCACTGGTGTCCGAGCCAACGGCACCACGTCGAGAATTGATGGCGAGGACGCATCCCCCAGCGTCCGACGGGATACCACCGTCGAGGTCGATGGCCGCCGGTTCGCGGTCAGCCTCTGGGTCCCGGAGACCACCGCCCCGACAGCAGCCACCAGCCGGCCTAGCAAGGCGAAGGGTCGTCGCTCTGGCGGCGGCGGCAACGGGCGGGTAGCCGTCCCCATGCAGGGCACCATCGTCAAGGTGCTCGTCACTGTCGGAGACACAGTCGAGGTCGGGGACCCGGTCTGCGTGCTCGAAGCCATGAAGATGGAGAACAACGTGGCCGCCGACAAGGCCGGGATAATCACCGAGGTGCTGGTCGCCCCCGGCGACTCGGTGGGTGGCGGAGACGTCGTCGTGGTGATCGAGTAGCGCGACCCCACACTCGGCCCGGAGGGGCCGACGGGCCTACTCGGCAGCGTCGGCGAGGGCCTCGGCCAGGGTGGGGTGCACGAACAGGCTCTCCTGGATGTCGTGCACCGTCAGGCCCGCCGTGACAGCCAGAGCCACGATAGAGATCAGCTCGGCGGCGTGTCGACCCACGATCGACCCGCCGAGGACCACGCCGGTGGCCGGATCGGACACCATCTTGATGAAGCCCCGCGGGTCGTCGTTGATGACCGCCTTGGCCGAAGCCGAGAACGGCACCTTGGTGACCCGGATCTTCCGGCCCTCAGCGAAGGCGTCAGCCTCGGCGAGGCCCACGTCGGCGATCTCCGGCTCGGTGAACACCGCCGAGGCGGCCTTGTCGTAGTCGAGCTGGCGGTGGGGGCGGTCCTCGGTGAGCCCCATGGCGTGTTCGGCGATCTTGCGGCCCTGCATCTGGGCTACCGACGACAGCGGCAACTTGCCCGACACGTCCCCGGCTGCGTAGATGTGTGGAACGGACGTCCGGCAGTAAGGGTCGACGGGGATGTAGCCACCATCGGTCTCGATGCCGACGCTGTCGAGGCCCAGGCCGTCGCTGTTGGGGATAGACCCCACGGCCAGGATCACGTGGCTGCCCTCGGCCACCCGACCGTCGTCGCAACGCACGGTCACCCGGTCGCCATCCCGGGTCACCGACTCGGCCCGGGCCCCTTTGAATAGGCGGACGCCGCGACGTAGGAAGTCGGCCTCAAGCGCCGCGGCCACCTCCGGGTCCTTCTGCGGCAGGACCTGCTGGCGGCTTACCACGAGGGTGACCTCGCAGCCGTAGGACGTGAACATGTGGACGAACTCGACGCCGGTCACGCCGGAGCCGATCACGATGACGTGGTCCGGGAACTCAGTCGGCGGATAGGCCTCCCTGGTGGTCAAGATCCGCTCGCCGTCGACCTCGACGAAGTCCGGGATGCGTGGCCGACTGCCGGTACTCAGCACCACCACGTCGGCCTCGATCTCCTCCAGGCCGTCGACTGTCTCGGCCACCACCTGGTGTGGGCCCTTGAGAGAGCCCGTCCCGTCGATGATCCGGACGTTCTGGCTCTCCAGCAACGAGGTCGTCGACCGGTGGATGCGCTCCTCGATGCGGGCCAGGCGGCTGGCCAGGTTGTCGACGTCGATATGGGGGCTGACGTCGCCCAGGCCCATCCCCCCGGCCCGGGCCAGGAACGACATGGCGCCACCGGTGGCGATCATGGCCTTGGACGGGATGCAGTCCCAGAGATGGGCCGCGCCCCCGATCACGTCCTTCTCGATGACCACGACCTCGGCCCCGTGCCGGGCCGCGTAGGTGGCTGCCGAATTCCCGCCGGGGCCACCACCGATCACCACGAATCGCAGTGGACGCATGGGGACAGGCTATCGGGAGGGCCTCTGCTGACCCGTGGCGTCAGATGCCGGCCGAGGCCTCCTCGAAGCTCGTCGACGGCTCGGGCGACCAGAAGCGGTCCACGAACTCCTGGCGGAGCATCTCGTACTTCTCTCGACCCTCCGGGGTGTCCTGCTCGGCCAGCTCGATCTCAGGCCACCGGTCCTCCTCGAAGCGGACGTACATGTTGAACGTCTTCACCAGCGAGAGGACCTGGGCCCGCGGGAACTGTGGCATGTCGAGCGGCGTCCCGTCGGTGACCATGGAGCGCACTATGTCCCCGTCCTCCAGGAACCCCAGCTTCTCGCACTCGTCGCGGAGAGGCGTGCCGTGGAACGGCGTGAAGGCGTATGCGTTCCGGTCGCTGCACTCGAAGCGACGGTTCAGGCGGATCGTGTCGAAGGCCAACTCCCGCGTCTCATGGGGAAAGCCAAGGATGTTGTTGACGCTGAACGGGATGTCCACCTCGTTCACGATGGCGAAGTTGTCGACGATCAACTCGTTGGACATCCGCCGCTTCAGCCACGTAGCACGGAACTCCTCGTTGCCGTGCTCCAGGCCGAACGAGATGCGGGCGCACCCGATCTCCTTGAGGCGGGTGAGCCGATCGAACTCGACCGTCTCGACGCGGGTCTGGCACCAGAACGGAAGGTCGATGTCCTCGTACATCTCGGCGAACGTCTCAAACTCCCCCGGCTTCCAAGAGAAGAACGTGTCGGCCCAGAAGTACAGGTACTCGGCCCCCATCTCCTCCTTGTAGAAGGTGAGCTCGCGGAACATGTTTTCGAATGTCTTCCGCCGCAGGTAGTTCTCGCCGATCTCGTTGCGGTACATCGCCATCTGGCTGGGCGAGTTGCAGAACGCGCACTTGTAGGGACAGCCGCGGTGGGTCTCCACGGGGAACATCCGCCACACCCGTCCACCCATAGGCCGGTAGAAGCGGGCCTCCTCAAAGTGGTCCAGGTCGATCAGTGGGTTGGCGTCCATGTCGACCATCTCGATGGGATTGCTCCGGATGGTCCCGTCGACCGACGTCGTCCAGAGGTTCGGGATGTCGACGAAGTCCTCGCCCCGTCCCACCCGGTCGGCCAGGAGCCGGAGGGCGTCCTCCCCCTCTCCCTTGCACACGATGTCCACCTCTTCGTGGCCCAAGACCAGCTCTGGGGCGAACGTGGGAAACACCCCTCCGGCGATGGTCAGGATCTCCTTCCGTGACCTCTGGTGGCGGAGGAGCCGGAGGCCGAGGTGCCACATGTCCTCGGTACACGAGAGCGCCAGGATGTCGGGCTTGAAGCGGTCGACCGTTTCGGCGAAGTCGTCGAGCACGTTGGTGGTCTTCAGGGTGAGCTCGACCGGCATGTCGAACGGTCGGGCCATGAGTTGGTCGCTCTTCTTCCCGTCGGAGTCCTTCAGTTCCCCGTCGTCCTCATCGACCGAGGCGTAGTAGGTGGTGTCGAAGAGCTCGACCTCATGCCCGCTCTCCAGCAGGCAGGCCGAGAGCAACCCGATGGCCGGCGGGAGCATGTTCATTCCCCGGTAGTTCGGGTAGATCAGCAGGACCTTCACCTGCTCCTCCGGGCTGGCCACCGGCCACTGGCGGCGGGAGGCCACCTCGATCGAACCCCCTGATGGATTCGACCGTCCGATCGCCAGGTCGACCGGTGTTCCCTGCACCACCAACCACCTCCACTCGGCTACTCACATCGGAGCGGCCAACGTTCGACCTTCGTACACCCTGCCCGCGCACGACATCCGGTCGACGGCGACCACGCGATGCGGACCCCAACGGATCCGATCCTAACTGGCCCCGTCCCTGCCGTCGGTTGTCGTCCGGCCCGCACGAGGACGACGTCGCCCTCGACCGCCAGCCACGTCGGCGATCTCGCGGGCAATCGCCCCGACGACGTCGTGGCCGTGCCAGTTAAGTTCCTCGTCGAACCGACGCCGAGCGGCACGGACCTCCGCTCCACCCCACCAGGCGGTGGGGTCCTCCCAGATCGAGGCCAGATGCCCAGCCGCCGAGACGGGCGAGTCGTGCAGGATCCCCACCTCGCGGAGGGCCTCGAAGACCTCACCCGCCGAATCCCGCACCTCCCAGTGCTCCGGGTTCCAGAACATCACCGTCGGCACGTCCATGGCGAAGGTCTCGAGGAAGGTCGTGGCGTTATAGGTAGCCACGTAGACGCGGCACTGGGCCACGAGGTCCCGCATGGGCAGGACCCCGGGTTCCAGCTCGACCCCGGGCAGCCGGTCCCGCCACCGATCCTGCTGGTCCCACCCGTAGTCGTGCCGAAGCAGCCGGACCGTGACGGAGTCCTGGAGGGCGACCGGAAGGGCCTCGACGAACGCGAACTGGTCCTCGAGGTAGCCGAGCCACTGGCCCGCCACCACCCCGCTGAGGAGGAAGTAGCTCTGCCGGGGCATCGTGGTGGTGACCAGCAGCAGGCGGTCGTTCGTGCCGTGGTCCACGCCTAGTGGCCGACGGTCCATGATCTGGCCAACGGGTCGGATCCGCGGACGTGCGGGGTCCGACCACCCCCACGTGAGGTACCGGTCAGCCACGGCCACCTCGTGGTCCTCGAAGAAGACCCGTCTGGAGGTCCCGAAGTTCCCACCATGCTGGCCGGTCACGAGTCGGGCGCCGGCTTCCACCCGCTCCGCCGTCCAGGCCTTGAAGACGTCGTTCGAGTAGTGCGCATTGCAGGTGAAGACCACCCGGGGCGTCCGGGGCCATGGAGCCTCGGTCGTCATCTCGACGAGCCGTCCGTATCCCTCGAGGTAGGCCGCCGGGACCAGGTCCGGAACGGCCCGACGTGCGAACTGCTCGAAATCGTCGATCGGCGACACCGGCAGTTCTCCCTGGCGGTCTCCCCGGCGGTCACCGGCGGCGAAGGCCTCCGACGGCTGCCCGACCATCGCCCAGACCAGGGGCACCTGGCGCAGCCGAAGGTGGAGCGCGAGTTCGGCCGACCAGGACATCCACGGTGAGACCACCGCCACGTCGGACCGTCGGGCCATGCGCGCTGCGAGCGTCGACCAACGACGGAGCAGCGCCACCCGGGAAGTCTCGGGGCCCTGGGGCAAGGCAGCGACCGCCGCCCCTTCGGGCTCGTGGGCCCGTCGGACGATCGGGATCCGGCCCTGTGCCTCGAGGATGCGACGGTACAGGTCGTGGTTCCACTCGTCGGTTTGGAACTTCTGGACGAACTCGGCCATGTCGCCGGGGACGACCGAACGCTCGAGGCCGTCAAGGACGATGGTCCGAGACACGTCGGTCCGGAGGGATGCCTCCGACACCATGCGCCACCGGTCCCACGCCATCTGGAGGAACGCGCCGAGCCACGGTCCGACGAGGATCCTCCAGTACCGGAGGCCGTGGTCCACCCCGTGGCGCTCGTTCAGCATCGAGGCGAGGCCCCGCAGGAACCTCTCGTAAACCTCCGCCAGGTGGACGAAGTCCTCGTCAAAGCGGTCGCGGTCGTCCCAGTGGTACGGCATCACCTCGACGTCGAGGTCCTGCCATCGCCCGCGGCGGGAGAACCGTCGGCACCACTCCCCGAGGAAGAGGACGGGCTCCTCTTCCGGCCAGGCCTGCTCGAGGGCCGTAGTGACGAGGACGCGCACTTAGGCCATCCCGATCACGAAGCGGATGCCCCGTCTTCGTCGCCCGGCGACCTGGCCAAGCGCCGAAAGCTCGGACTCCGCTCCAGCAGTTCCCGGTAGGTGCCACGGGCCACCACTCGTCCCTCGTCCAACTCGACGATCAGATCGCAGTCCTCGACTGTCGACAGCCGGTGGGCCACGAGGACCACGGTCCGGTGCTGCGAACCACCAGTGATGGCCTCGGTGACCTCCCGCTCGGTGACCGAGTCGAGGGCGCTGGTGGCCTCGTCGAGGACGAGGAGGTCGGCGCCCCGGTAGAGCGCCCGAGCGATGCCGATCCGTTGCCGCTGTCCACCGGACAATCGGACGCCGCGCTCGCCGACCCTGGCGTCCAGACCACCTTCAGCCGCCTCCACCACCTCCCGGAGGCGCGCCCACCGGACCACCTGGTTCACCCGGTCGAGGTCGACATGGGTGGTCGACGTACCCATCACGATGTTGTCGACAAATGAGGCGTCGGTCAGGAACACGTGCTGAGGCACGTGAGCGATGGTCCCCTGCCAGGCCCGGACCGTCGACCCGTCGACCCGTCGACCATCGACCTCCACCCGGCCGACCGTCGGTTCCAGGAGCCCCATCAGCAGGTCCAGCAGTGTGCTCTTCCCGGAACCCGAGGGGCCCACGATGGCCACCCGACTCCCCCGCGCGATCTCGAGGTCCACGTCGCGGAGCACCCAGGGCGACTCGTCCGAGTACCGGAAGCCGACCCCGCTCAGGGTGACGCCCTCCCCGAGTCCGAGAGGCCGCGGCGCCGGCCCCTCGAACCGCTCGTCCACCAACTGGTCCAAGAAGTCCATCGTCTCCCGGAGGTGCGCCTCGGTCGCCGCGATCGAGGCCCAGGCGAAGTACCCCTGCTGGAGGGCAGGCAGGAGTCGCTGGCCACCGACAGCGATCGCGCCGAGCAGCGGGAGGGCTCCGGCCACCCCAGCGGCGTCCCTGCTGAAGGTGTAGGCCAGCACAGCCACCATGACCATGGCCAGAGCCTCCATGAGGTGTCGAGGCGCCAGGCTGAGGAAGGCATTCACCGAGCGGGCGCGACGGAGTGGGGCGTCCGCGCTGCGGTAGATCCGCATGTACTCGTCCTGGAGTCCGCCGAGGAGGACGTCCCGGATCCCGCCCAGGCCCTCCTGGAGTGCCCGGTACAGCTTGGTCTTCTCGTCGGCGACCACCTGACCGTTCTCCCGGATCCTTCGACGGACGGAGAACACCACCGCGGCGTAGCAGCCCCCCAGCACGACGAGGGTGGCGAGGGCCACCGCGGGCGAGATGACCACCAGGGTCCCGATGACGGCCACCACCATGAGGACGGAAGTACCCAGCGTCTGGACCGGTTGGAAGACCGATCGCGTCGCCGTCTCGACCTTCTCCAGAATGCCGCTCATGACGTCGCTACTGTTGCGTTCGACGTGGACCTGGTAGGGCTGGTAGAGGGTTCTCCGGTAGGCCTCAACGCTCAGGTCGGCCGACGCGGACACGCTCAGGCGGGTGGACACCCGGAGGACGAGGAGCCTGACTGCCCCGGCGACCATGGCCAGGCCACCGAATCCAATCGTGAGGGGGAGGATCAGGTCATCGGGATCCTCTAGACCCCTCCACGTCGCCAGACGCCCGACGAGCGGGTAATCCAAGGCCGCCTCGGGGTCGACCAGGACGGCGACGAACGGAAGCACCGCGCCAAGGCTCACCACCTCGAGTGCTGCGCTGGCCAGCATCAGCATGCCGACCACCAAGAACTGGCGACGACGTCGACGCTCGAGCTTCCCCCAGAGCCGCAGGACCAGCCTCGGGATCCCCTCCTTCGTACCGGCCACGATCCCCCGTCCACGACGTCGGAAGACGCCGAACCTACCACCAACCCCCGACGGGCCGACTGCGCTTCGACGCTCGAGCCGACCACCATAGGATCGGTCCGTGCCGGACCCTGCGAACCGCCGCTCCGGCCCGACGCGGCCCCCGTTTCGGAGCACCGCGCGCCGGGCCGCACGCCTCCTCATCCAGGGCGACCTGGCCGGCGTCGCTCGCCGACTTCGCCGCTACCTCCTCCACGCCCTCCGAGGAGACTCAGGTCCGACCCTCCGGGAGTGGCGGAACCGACACGTCGCGCTCTCCAAGGCCGATCGGGACCGGATCGCCACCTGGCGATCGGGGCTCGGGCTCCCGGCCGGTCGAGAGCCGTGCCGCACCACCACCCCGACCCGGCTTCCCGACCCTCAGGAACTCCTCGACGACCCCGACGGCCTGACCATCGTCGTCGACTACCAAGGGACGCTCCACGACGGAGCAACCATGGCCTTCACTCTGGCCGCCGCCAACCACCGGGACGCAGTCGTCTTCTACGGCGACCACGAGGTCGTTGCAGACGATGGACCGGTGGACGTAGCCCTGGTCCCGGACTGGAACCTCGACCTCGCCCTCGGCTCCTGCTACCCCGGACCCGCTCTGGCCCTGAGGAACGGACACCTGGCCTCGGTCCTGGCCGACGGACCGCCGACCTCGCTCCATGACCTCCTCCTCCGTGCCACGACCTCCGTTTCGGACCGGGTCGTCCACCTCCCCCACGTCCTGTCCTCGACCACCGACCTCGGGCCACCGTCCGACATCGGAGCCGTTGTCGGGGCGACGGGCGTCGCCCGGACGTCGATCACCACCGA
>JAZADN010000083.1:0-15664 GCA_036123585.1 Actinomycetota bacterium
ACCCTCTCCGTGGACGAACTCGACGGTCCGTTCGACGCCGTTCTCCGGGTGGCGTTCGGGGGACCCGAGTCACCCGATGAGGTCGAGCCGTTCCTGGCCCGGGTCACCGCCGACCGCCCCATCCCCCCGGAACGAGTGGCCGAGGTGGCCGACCGCTACCTCTCGGTGGGTGGCGTCTCCCCGCTGAACGGACGAATGCGCGCTCTTCTCGACACCGTGGAGGCCCGGCTGACCGAAAGGTCGATCGCACTCCCTGTCTTCTGGGGCAACCGAAACGCCGATCCCTTGCTGGCCGAAGCGCTGGTCGCCATGCGCGACGCTGGAGTCCAACGGGCCCTGGCTTGGCTGGCCTCCCCCTACGCCTCCTACAGCACGTGCCGCCAGTACCGCGAGAACATCGAGGACGCCCGCCTTGCGGTGGGATCCGGAGCACCCCGCATCGACGTGCTCCGGCGCCACCACGACCACCCGCTGCTGGTGGCAGCTACCGCCGACCGGCTGGCCGATGCCCTCAGGCGTCTTCCCGCGGACCGGCGCGACCGGGCCCAACTTCTGTTCTCCGCCCACAGCATCCCCACCGCGATGTCGGCGACCTGCGACTACGTGGCTCAACTCCACGATCTGGCCGACCTGGTGGCCAACCTGGTGGACCCCGACGGACACCTCGACCGCGAGGTGGTCTGGCAGTCCAGGAGTGGCTCCCCGCAAGTCCCGTGGCTGGAACCCGACGTGGGCGACCGCATCGAGGCGCTGGCCGCAGTGGGTGTCGATGCGGTGGTGGTGTCACCGCTCGGCTTCCCAGTGGAGAACTTTGAGATCGCCTGGGACCTCGACGTCGAGGCCGCCCAGCGGGCCGCCGACGCCGGCGTGGCCTTTGAGCGGGCCGGCGCCGCCGACGATGACCCGAGGTTTGCCGACATGGTGGTCGACCTCGTCGCCGAACGGCTGGAGGGGCGGGACCGGCGGGCCTCGTCGGGCTCGCTCGGCGTATGGCCCGACGACTGCCCGGCTGGCTGCTGTCCGGCACCCGGCATCCCCGGACCCAGGAGGCCGGAGCAGTAATTTCCGGAGTGATGAACCACGCCCGGATCGCCACGGAGGCCCTCCGCTTCCGGCTGGGCACCTTCTCCTCATCGTTCGACTCCCCGCCGGGTCTTGACCCGGACGAGGCTGGTTCGCTGCTGGTGTCCTGCTGCGACCCCGGGGTGGACCACGCTCTGCGCCTGGTGGGCGAGACCTGGACTCAGGCGGGCCTGGCACCGGACCAGATCGACCACCCGTGGTCGGCAGGCGACGTGGCCCGGCTGCGCTCGGTCGGCGGAACCCGGCTGCTGGACGCCCTGGACGAGCTCGTCACCGGCGTGTCCCGCTGTCGGGTACACCGCTGACGACACCGGTACGGTCGCCGGTGGGCGCCGTCACACCCCCACGGCAATATCTAACCGCCGGTCGGACCAGACCGGTTCCAGAGCCGATCGATCCCTCCCACCGGAACGAGACCTGACGTGGCAACCCAACAGAAGCTCATTGAGGACCCGGAGGACTTCGCCCGAGAGGTCGTGAAGGTCCCCGTCGATCAGGAGATGCGCGAGTCCTTCCTTGCCTACTCACTCTCCGTAATCACCTCGCGGGCCATCCCCGACGTGAGGGACGGCCTCAAGCCGGTCCAGCGGCGGATCCTCTATTCGATGCTGCGCATGGGGGTGCGACCCGACACCCCGCACCGCAAGAGCGCCCGGGTGGTTGGCGACACCATGGGTCGCTACCACCCGCACGGCGACGCGGCCATCTACGACGCCCTAGTCCGCATGGGCCAGCCGTTCGCCCGAGGCATGACGCTCGTCGACCCCCAAGGCAACTTCGGCTCCCTCGACGACCCGCCGGCCGCCCCCCGCTACACCGAGTGCCGCCTCACTGAGGCCGCCATGGCCATGGTGCGCGAGCTCGACGAGGACACCTGTGAGTTTCGCCCCACATATGACGCCGAGGCCACCGAGCCCACCTACCTGCCAGCGCTGCTCCCGAACCTGCTCCTCAACGGCACCACCGGTATCGCCGTCGGCATGGCCACGAACATGCCGACCCATAACCTCGCCGAGGTCCACGCCGCGGTCACCCTCGTGATGAACAAGCGGCGACCCAAGCCCACCATCGACGAACTGATGGCGGTGCTCCCGGGGCCCGACTTCCCCAGCGGTGGCATCGTGGTCGACGACGGCATCCGCGAGGCCTACGAAACCGGTCGGGGATCAATCCGGATCCGGGCCCGGGCCCACGTGGAGGATGTCGGCCGAGGTCGACAGGCCATCGTGGTCACCGAACTTCCCTACCAGGTCGGACCCGAGCGGGTCATCGGAAAGCTCAAGGAGTTGAACGAGGCCGGCAAGGTGGCCGGGATCTCCGACTTCAAGAACCTGTCAGACCGCCACACCGGACTACGCCTCCAGGTCGCCGTCAAGCCAGGGCACAACCCGCAAGCCGTCCTCGGCGAGCTCTACCGCCTGACCCCACTCGAGGAGTCCTTCGGCATCAATAACGTGGTCCTGGTCGCCGGCGAGCCACGCACCCTCGGCCTGTACGACCTCTGCCGGTACTACATCGAGCACCGGCTCGAGGTGGTCGTGCGGCGAACCGAGTTCCGCCTCGCCCGGGCTGAGGACCGCCTCCATATTGTGGCTGGCTTACTTGTGGCGCTCAACGCGATCGACGAGGTGGTGGCCATCATCCGCGGATCCAACGACACCACTGTGGCCCGCGAGGCCCTGATGGAGCGGTTCGACCTGTCCCGGGTTCAGACCGACCACATCCTCGACATGCCACTAAAGCGGCTCACCGCGCTGGAGGTTCAGCGCCTGGAGGAGGAACGGGACGAACTTGAGGCGGCCATCGCCGACCACCGGGCCCTACTGAAGTCCGAAAAACGACAGCGAACCCTGGTGCTGACCGAGTTGGGCGAGGCAGTGGAGCAGTTCGGCCGCGAGCGCCGCACCGAGATCATGGACCCCGACGACCTCCCCGTCTTCGACGCCGTGGAGATGGCCGACGACGTGGCCGACGAACCGTGCGTGGTGACGCTGTCCACCTCCGGGCAGATCGGCCGGGTGCCCGCCGAAGGCGGCAGGAGGGCCACGCCGGGACGCCACGACGTTCTGTTGGCCTCGGTGCTGACCCGCACCACCTCGACGGTCACCGCGGTGACCTCGGAGGGGCGGGCCCTGCAGGTGCTGGCCGCCGAGCTGGCCGACGGAGAGGGGCGCGCCAGGGGCTCCGGCGCCGCCCAGACGTTCGGCACCAACCGCGGTGAGGCCATCCACACTCTGGCCGCCGATGGCGACGAACACCTGATGGTGGTCACCGCTCAGGGAATGGCCAAGCGTCTGACGCTCAACGAGGTCCGCGAGACGAAGGCCGGCAAGCCACTGCTCAAACTGAAGGCCGGCGACCGAGTGGTCGCCGCATTCACCGCTCCTGATGGCGTCGACATGGTGATGGTGGCCTCCGACGGACAGGTGTTGAGGACCGCGATGGGCGGTATCAGCATCCAAGGTCGCGGAGCGGCCGGCGTGGCCGGCATGAAGTTACGGGCCGGTGCCACAGTGGTGGCCGCCTGCCCGGTGTTGGCCGACGACTTCCTCGTCACGGTGACCGACGATGGCTGCGCCAAGGCCACACCAATCGCCGAGTTCGAGGCCAAGGGGCGCGGAGGCGTTGGGGTGCGAACCACGAAACTCGCCGACGGTACCGCGCTGACCACGGCCCGCGTGGGGCCGACCATGGGGCTTCTGGCCGTCATGGCCAGCGACGACGACCCGAAGAAGGCCGACCCCACTCCGGTGCCCCTGATGCTCGAGGCGACAGGCCGCGACCTCGTCAGCACAGCCAGCGAACGCCAAGTTCTGGTCCTCGGTCCGTCGAGGTGGTGACGGTGACGACCACAAAGAAGACTCCCACCAAGAAGACGCCGGCGAAGAAGGTCTCCGGCAACGGCTACGACGCTGACGCCATCCAGACACTCGAGGGCCTCGAAGCGGTCCGGAAACGCCCTGGCATGTACATCGGTGGCACGGGCGCTCCCGGGCTCATGCACCTGGTCTGGGAGTTGGTCGACAACGCTGTCGATGAGGCGTCGGCAGGCCATGCCCGCCGCATCGACATCACACTGCACCGTGATCAGTCGGTCGAGGTGGCCGACGACGGCCGGGGCATCCCCATCGATCGGCATGCCAAGCGGAAAGTCTCGGCACTGGAGGTCGTGCTCACGGAGCTCCACGCTGGCGGCAAGTTCGGCGGCGGCGCATACGGGGCGTCGGGCGGCCTGCACGGCGTCGGCGCCTCGGTGGTTAACGCTCTGTCCACCAAGCTCGTGGCTCAGGTCGACCGCGACGGCCATACCCACGAGTTGGCCTTCAAGGACCGTGTCGCCGGCCACTTCACGGGCTCCAACTTCAAGGCGAGCCACGACCTGCAGAAAGTCAAGCGGATCTCCAAGAACAAGTCGGGCACCCGAATCCGGTTCTGGCCCGATCGGGACGTCTTCGACGAAGGCGCCCGGATCGACGCCGAGGAGATCCAGCGACGCATCGTCCAGTCCTGCTTCCTGGTCCCCGGCGTGAAGATTCGCCTGACCGACAAGCGGGCCGGCGGTGGCGAACCGACCGAGTTCGTGTCTCGGGGTGGCCTAGCCGACCTGGTCGACCACCTCTCGGTCGGCGACAACGCCTGCGAGGTGATCACCCTCTCGGGGATCTCCGAGTTCACCGAGCGAGTTCCCGTCGACGGGAAGATGGCGGACGTCGAAAGGGAGTGCACCGTAGAGGTGGCGCTGCGCTGGACCAAGGGCTATGACGCCCTGGTCGAGAGCTTCGTGAACACCATCCCGACCAGCCAAGGCGGGACCCACACAGCGGGGTTCGACCGGGCACTGACCCGGGCTGTCAACGACGTGCTGCTCAAGGACACCCGGAAGTTGGCCAAACTGGTCAAGGACAATAAACACCGGGCCACCAAGGAGGACGTCCAGGAGGGCCTGGTGGCCGCGGTCAAGGTCGTATTCCCCGAACCACAGTTCCGGGGCCAGACCAAGCAAGAACTGGGGACTCCGGCTGTCGAGAAGATCGTCTACGAGGTGGTCAAGGGTGGCCTGGCTGATTGGTTCGGCGGTGGTGGACCCAAGACTCACATCAACGCGGTGCGAGACAAGCTGGCCAGCGCGGTGGTCAACCGGGTCAGCTCCAAGCAGATGCTGGATGCCCGGCGCAAGGCGGCCAGCATGGGCTCGACGGGGATGCCCGACAAGTTGGCCGACTGCCGGACCCACGGCCCCGACGCGGAGCTTGTCATCGTGGAGGGCGACTCGGCCGCCGGGCCCGCCAAGGCGGGGCGCAACGCTGAGAACACGGCCATCCTCCCGCTGCGGGGCAAGGTGGTGAACGCCGGCAAGGCCACCCTCAAGCAGGTCATGGACAACGCCGAAGCCCAAGCCCTATTCACCGCCGTCGGAGCGGGATCGGGGAAGGATTTCGACCTCGACGCCGCCCGTTACGGACGGATCGTGATCCTTTGTGATGCCGACGTGGACGGCAGCCACATCCGCTGCCTACTGCTGACCCTCATCCACGAGTACATGCAGCCGCTCCTGGCCGAGAGCCGAGTCTTCGCCGCCCAACCGCCGCTGTACACCCTGAAGGTCGGCGACACCACCCACCGAGCCTTCACCGACGAAGAACGCGACGAGATCACCGCTTCGCTGGCCAAGGGCGGACGCAAGGTCGAGAACCTGAAGTGGAACCGCTTCAAGGGCCTCGGCGAGATGAACGTCGAGGAACTGGCCGAATGCGCGCTGGACCGCGACACCCGCATCCTGAGGAAGTTGACCATGAAGGAGGGTAAGGAGGCCAAGGAAGCCGCCAAGTTGTTCGACGTGCTGATGGGCTCCGACGTGGCCCGGCGCCGTGACTACCTCATCGCAAATAGCACCCTGCTCGACCCCGACGCCCTGGACGTCTGAGCGCCGGGAGCCGAGAGACGCCATGCCCGCACTCCCCCGCTCGTTCTCGGTGTCGGCCGCTGGCCTATGGCGACAGTGCCCGCGGCGCTGGAGGTTCCGGTATGTCGAGAAAAGAGCCGATCCGCCCGGAGAACCAGCCCTGCTGGGCACCTTCGTCCACCGGGTCCTCGAGTTGCTGTGCGCCGAGCCGGCTGACGGCCGCGACCTGGACCGGGCCCGGGAACTGGCCGCCGAGGCCTGGCCGGACACCGCCGACGACCCCGACTACGTCGCTCTCGGCCACGACGCCGAGGCACAACGACACTTCAAGTGGAGGGGATGGAGGGCCATTGAAGCCCTCTGGCAGATCGAGAACCCGGCCGATGTCGAAGTCCGAGCCACCGAGGCCAAGGTGCAGGCCACGGTCGGCGGCGTGCCGTTCTTCGGGATCATCGACCGCCTCGACGTCGAGCCCAGCGGTCTGGTAGTCACCGACTACAAGACCGGCAAGGCCCCCCGCCCCGGGGACGTCCCCACCTCACTGGACCAGGTGCTGGTGTACTCGGCTGCCGTCGAAGACCACCTCGGCGAACGGCCATCCCGGGGCCGCCTCTACTACCTCGGCTCTGGGGTCCACGAGACCGAGGTGACCGAGGACGGGCTGGGCGGAGCGGTCGAGAGATTCACCGAAGCCTGGTCTCAGGTGGGACAGGCATGCTCGACCGACGATTTCCCGCCCGACGTCGGACCCCTGTGCGGCTGGTGTCCGTACGTGACCGACTGCGTCGAGGGTAGCGACGAGGTCCGAAGGTGGGTGGCGAAAGGTCGGCTCCCCGACGCCCCAGCCCGGATCCTGCTCGGAATCACAACCTGACCCCGCCCCGTCGGCCCATCTGGGGAGGGACCACCGCTTGAAGGACGTCCCGCCCTCAGCCCTCACGCCGGCGGCGGCGCCAGAGCACCAAGACGGCGATCAACGCCGCGACGGCAGCCAGTGCGCCCAACCGGTGCAGTAGGTCGGCCCGCTCGTCGGTCATCTCGATGGGCGGGGCCTCGAAGGGACGCAGGCCCTCCTCACCGGCATCGGCACCGTCCCGATCCCTGGTGACCAGCTCATCGGCCTGTCCATCGACGGGCTGTCCGGGGACCGGCTCATCGATCGGAACGGTCTCCGGGGCGACAACCTCGGCATCGAGGAGGCCGTCGACCGGGCTGTCGGCAGACAGCGACGGGCGGGGCCGCCGGGACTGGGGGTCGTAGCCGGCCATCAGGCGCCCCTCTCGGTGACGGATCCGGCATCCGGCGACGAGGCCAGGACCCGGTCCAGGAGCGCGTCGAATTCAACGGCCGCCTCTGCCGCACCCGGACGGCTCCCCAGGCCGTGGATAGGCAGCGACTGAGCGGCAGCCTCCGACACGGCAGCCCGCAGATGGACCGGCGGCAGGCAGCGTCCCGGGTAGGCGGCCCGGAGTTGCTCGTCCCAGTACCGGCCATCACGGGTCCGGCCCAGGCGGTTGACGGCGATCCCCAGCATCTCAGGACGGCCGTCGGGGCGACGCACCCGGATCCGGTCGATGGTCTGGAGGATGCGCCCCACGCCATCGACCGCCCAGGCGCCGGGCTCAGTCACCACGAGTACAGCGTCGGCAGCAAACAGGGCGTTGACGGTGAGCAAGCCCAACGACGGCGGGCAGTCGATCAGCACCAGCAACTCGTCCAACGGTGGCGCTGCCCCCATCGCCCCACCCCTGAGAGCAATGGCTAGCCGGTCCTGGGCGCCGAGCGGGTCGGTGGCGAGTTGGGGTTCGCGAACAGCCAGGCCGGGCGACGAGGCGGCCAGTCGGGGAGGCGGTCCGACGTCGGACGGCCATCCACTGTCCTCCACCACGGAGGCAAGCCCGCCGGGGCACTCTTCGGCCAGGACTCGGTCGACGCCCGGGCCCGGCTCGAATACTCCGAGACCGGTAGTGGCGTTACCTTGCGGGTCCAGGTCGACCACCAAGACCCCGGTCCCCCGGGCCGATGCTGCTGAAGCCAAGCCGAGTGCCACGGTGGTCTTGCCCACCCCACCCTTCTGGTTCACCACGGCCACCGCGACCATGGAGGCAACCTAACCCACCACTCACCCACGGCCGGGGTGGCCCACTGGGACCGCAGGAGGCCCGGACCTAGGACGTTCGAAGCCGCCAGTACCGTGGCCAAGTGCCTGAGCTCCCCGAGGTCGAGACGGTCCGTCGCCAACTGGAGCCGCTGGTAGTGGGCGCCGAGGTCATCGGCGGGACCGCCCACCCGTCACCCAAGTTCGCCGAGGCCATTCGGGCCGCCGGACACCGCATCGACGCCGTCAATCGGCGGGGCAAGTACCTGCTTCTCGAACTGTCGCCGGTCGACCCGTCGCCACTTCCCCCGGATGACATCGAGCGCGAGATGATCGTCCACCTAGGCATGACCGGCGGCCTGTATGTGGACCCGAATCACCCATGCGAAGCCAAACCCTCCGGAAGCGAGCCCTCCGAGTCGGTGGCCGACCCCTACGAGCGGGCCTCCTGGATGTTCGCCGACGGACGTCGCCTCTGGTTCCGAGATGTCCGTCGGTTCGGCCGCATCGCGGTGGTCCCCGCCGGCGACCACCGCTCTTTGCCCACCCTCCATCATCTGGGCCCGGAGCCCTTCGACCCCACCCTGGACGCTGTCACCTTCCACCGTTCGTTGCAGGGAAGCCGTCGGCGCATCAAGACCCAGTTGCTGTCGCAGCGGCCCGTGGCCGGGGTGGGGAACATCTACGCCGACGAGGCACTGTGGCGCTCCCGCATCCACCCCGGTGCCCGAAGGGTCGGAATCGAGCGCTCCGGTCTCCTGCTCGAACACCTTCGGAACGTGCTAGCTGAATCGTTGGACCATGGCGGCACCACGATCCGGGACTACCGGAGGCCCGATGGCGGCAAGGGCCGCAACCAGCAGAGGCTCGACTGCTACGGCCGTAGCGGCCGGCCTTGCCGGCGCTGCTCCTCCACCCTGGTGGCCCGTGCCCTGGACCAGCGGACCACTACCTGGTGTCCCATCTGCCAGCGGAACTGACCCCGACGACGAATCCGATCGGGCCAGAGGGTGCCCCGGCCGCCATAGTGGCGGACCCTACGATCGGCGCCGTGCCCGCCCTCCCGAGCCGCCGTCCCCTCGCCGCGGTGGTGGCCGTCGGGATCCTCGCTGTACTGGCCGCCGGCGTCGTTCCCGCCCTAGCGGGCCCCTACGACGAAGAGATCGCCGCTGCCCGATCCGGGATCGCCGATCGTCAGACCACCATCGCCGAGGGTCACGCGCACATCGCTGACCTCGAGGCCCGCCTCGTCGACCTGGATCAGCAGATCGGCGAGGCTGAGGGACGCATCGGAATGGAGGACCACGAGTTGGCGCTCCTCCCGGTGCGCATTGAGTTGCTCGCCGACCGGTTCATCGAAGTCCTCGCCTCCCAGGATGAACCGACCACTCTCCAGCAGACCATGGCTGTAGATGCCTACGTCCGCAACGACGAACGGATCAACGACGTTCTCACCCAGTCGGCCCAGTTGACCGAGGACGGACTCGCCAACGTGCGGGACCGGATGCTGTACGACTCGGTCATCGAGGAGGCTCAGCGTCGCATTGAGCTAGTCCGGGCCGAACTCCGCCTCACCGCCGAGGAAGTGGTCGGCCTCCGCTCCCTCGTCGACGCCGCCCAGTCCCGTCGGCAGGCTGAACTGGCGTCGCAATCCGACATCGAGGGGGCGAAACCCGCCGTGCGGACCGAGATCGAGGAGGTCCGGCGGCTCATAGCCGCTACCGAAACTGAGATCGACGGGTTGGAAGCCGAGATCCAACGGTTTGAACGCATGGCCATCACCCGAACATGGACCGGCGTTCAAGGCGAGGACGTCGGTCGGCCAGCTCTGGCCGTCAAGGTCGACAACGTCACCCGGGCACACCCCCAGTCAGGGGTGAACCAGGCCGACGTCGTGTACGAGGAGTTGGTGGAGGGCGGGGTAACCCGCCTGGTCGCCGTCTTCCAGTCGACGTCAGCCGACATGGTGGGGCCAGTCCGCTCGGCCCGAACCTCGGACCCGCCGTTGCTGGAGGGATTCGATCGACCCCTCTTCTCCTACTCGGGTGCCAACCGGGGTACCCGCAGCATCCTGCGCCAGTCGACCCTGACCGATGTCGGATACAGCGCCCAAGAATCGGACTATTGGCGGGACCGCTCCCGACGCCCACCGCACAACCTCTACACCGGCACCGACCGCCTGTGGGCCCACCACGCTGACCGCACCTCGGTGCCCCCGGCGCCTTTCGTCCACCGCTACCCCGGTCAGGCCCTCCACCCTGAGGCCAAGCCGGCCACCGGCGTCTCGATCGATTTCGGACTCACCGAGGTCGACTACGACTGGAACGGCACCGGCTGGGCTCGCACCCACAACGAGAAGGCCCACGTCGATGCGGATGGGATCCGCATCGCCCCGGCCAACGTGGTGGTGCAGTTCATCCGGTATGGCCGCTCGACAGCTGACCTGCGCTCTCCCGAGGCGATTACCGAGGGATCCGGCGAGGCTTGGCTGTTCACCGATGGACACGTGGTCCGTGGCCAGTGGCGCCGCCTCGACGCGTCCCGGCCGGCAACGTTCACCGCCAATGGCGAAGAGGTTCGCCTGTCGGTCGGGACCACGTGGGTCGCCCTGGCCAAGCAGGGAACTGCCGAGATTCGGGACTGACTGGCCACCGTCTCCAACGGGGCGCGTTCCTTAGAGGCCTAATGGACCTCAAACGGCGGCAGGGACGGCGAAGGTGTCGGCGGGCACCGTTCCGTCGGACGCCACGGTGAGCAGTTCCACGCCGTTGTCGGTGACTAGCACGGTGTGTTCGAATTGGGCCGTGCGACGGCCGTCGAGGGTTACTGCCGTCCAGTCGTCGTCCCATACCCCGCAAGCCGGATCACCGAGAGTCAGCATCGGTTCGACGGTGAACGTCATGCCGGGCACGAGGACGGTGGACGCCCGCGGATCGTGGTAGTGCGGAATCTGCAGCCCACTGTGAAACTCGGTGCCGATGCCGTGGCCGATGAACTCGCGGACGATTCCAAGGCCGAGGCGGCGGGCGTGGCGGTCGCTGGCCCGCCCGATGGCGTGTACCGGCTGGCCGGGCGCCACCGCTGCGATCCCCTCGTCCATAGCCACCCTGGTCTCGGCCACCAGCATCCGATCGTGGTCAGCGAGATCCCCAACAGCGAAGGTGACCGACGTGTCACCGTGGACGCCGTCCAGGAAGATGGTCACGTCCACGTTGACGATGTCACCGTCGGCCAGAGGGCGGCTGTCCGGGATGCCGTGACAGATCACCTCGTTGACCGAGGTGCAGACCGACTTGGGATAGCCACGGTAGTTCAGTGGACTGGGGTAGCCGCCTCGGGCGACGGTGGCCTCGTGGACGACCTCGTCCAGGTGGTCGGTGGTAACGCCGGGTCGGACCTCCTGTCCGACCTCAAGGAGGATCTCGGCAGCTGCCGTCCCGGCTCGACGCATCCGGTCCACCTCTTCGGGGGTGCGCAGCACCGACGACGAAGACTGGCCGGGATCGCCCGTCTCGGCATAGGGGGGGCGAACTATCGACGCAGGCACGGCCCGCGTCGGGCTCAGCAGACCCGGCCGGACTGGTGGCTCGGACCGGGGGCCGAGGGGTCCATGACGACGCTTCCGTTTGGCCACTCAGCGATGCTAACGGTGAACCCACCGGGGCTCCGGTTCGGAGGATCCGACAATCTCCCAACTCCGGCCGGAATCGGAACGGTCAGCGCAAGAAGCGGCTGACCGAATCGACGACGCAGGCGGGTCGATCCGACCCCTCGACCTCGACGGTAAGGCGGATCACCGCCTGGACGCCGCCCGACACCTCGTCGACCGAGACCAGCTCGCCTCCTGCTCGGATCCTCGATCCCACCACTACTGGCGAAGGGAAGCGGACCTTCTCGGTGCCGTAGTTAATTCCCATCGAGACGCCGTAGACCTGCACGATCTCGGGCAGGAACTGGTTGGTCATGGACAGCGTCAAGTAGCCGTGGGCGATGGTGGCTCCGAACGGCCCAGCAGCCGCCTTCTCCGGGTCCACATGGATCCACTGGTGATCACCGGTGGCCTCCGCAAACAGGTCGATACGGGCCTGGTCGACCACTACCCAACCACTATGGCCGAGGTGGGTGCCGACGGCGGCGGCTAGGTCGTCGGGGCTATCGAAGACGGTGGTCATGAAGACGACACTACGCTCGGCGACTCCGACCAGCCGATCCGGGACCCACCGGGAAGGGCGACGACGATGGCCGAGACTGGAGACACCGCAACGGGCCGGGTCCACCTAGCCGTCGACGGGCCGGTGGCCACACTGGTTATCGACGATCCGGACAGACGCAACGCCTTGGGGATCGACATGTACGCCGCGGTCCCCGGCCTGGTCGCCGAGGCGACAGCCAATGAGGCCGTGCGGGTCCTCGTGGTCCGGGGAGCCGGCGAGGATGCGTTTGCCGCCGGATCGAACATCACCGAGTTCCGCGAGCACCGACTCGGCGAGGCCCACCGCTACTACGACCAGGTGGAACGAGCTGCTGCTGAAGCCTTGGCCGGTGCCTCCGTCCCCGTGGTGGCCGCCATCCGGGGGGCCTGCATGGGCGGTGGCCTCGGACTCGCCCTGTGCGCCGACCTCCGCTACGCGGCCGACGACGCCCTGCTCTCCGTGCCTCCGGGACGGCTCGGCGTCGGTTATCCCGTCGACGCGGCGAAGCGTCTCGCCGGTGTGGTGGGACGGGCGACAGCCACGGAGATGCTCCTCACCGCCCGTCAGATCGATGCCACCGAGGCCCTGAGGATCGGCCTCGTCCACGAGGTGGTGTCGGCCGATGAGTTGGACCGGGTGGTGGCCAGCAGGTGCGCCACCATCGCCTCGTTGGCACCGATGACCCTGCGCGCCGCCCGAGCCGCCCTAGCCGGCCATCCCGACTCCGATGACCTCGCCGACGCCTGCTTCCACAGCGAGGACCTCCGCGAAGGCCTCAACGCCTTCGAGTCCGGCCGTCGACCGGAGTTCCACGGTCGATGACGGCGAGGGCTCCCTTCTCGCGGGCCGTGGCCCTGGCTGCCGGCCTGATCCTGATGTGGCTGGCCTTCGACCAACACGTGGGGGGCCGCCGCGTCAGCCGCGGGCTGGCGGCCAATGGACGTCACCGCCTGAGGACCATGCACCGGGCCCACCCCGTGCGGGCGGGAGAGACGGTATTCCTCGGCGACAGCATCACATTCGACGGTGACTGGGCGGCCGCCTTCGATCACCTCCGTGTCCGCAACCGGGGCATCGGCTGGGATACCACCGACGACCTCCTCGAACGCCTCGACGACTCGCTGGACGGCCCCCCGGCCACCGTCGTACTGATGATCGGCACCAACGACCTGCCACTTGGCATCCCTCACGCGAAGACGGTGCGGAACGTGTCGCTGGTCCTGGACCGGATCGCCGAGGCGGCACCTGAGGCCCTGGTGGTGGTCCAGTCGGTGCTTCCCCGGACCGACCGCTACCACCCGTTGGTCGCCCCCCTCAACCGGGCCCTGACCCGGGTGTGCGCCGATCGCGACCTGACCTTCGTCGACCACACCGACCGGTTCGCCGGATCAGACGGTCGCCTCGACCCGGCGTTGCACGACGACGGCATTCACCCGAACGGCGCCGGGCACCAGGCCCTCGCCGCCAGCCTCGCATCTGTGCTCAGGCCACCGACGCCCCCAACAGGCCACCGATGAGGTAGGTGGCCAGGCACGACCCAGCCGCCACCAGCATCTGGCGAAGGGCCGTGCGCCATGCCGACCGCTCGGTGAGGCGGGCCAGGAGCAGGCCCACCGAGGCCGCCGCCCCGACGCCGAGGCCGGCCGAGGCCCACACGGCACTGTTGCCGGACCCGGATAGCCACGGCACCAGCGGGATGAACGCACCCAGGGCAAAGGCCCAGAAGCTGGCCGTCGCGGCACCCAGCGGGCTACCCAGCTGGTTGGGGTCCACGCCAAGCTCTTCCCGGGCGTGCACGTCGAGCGCCACTTCGGGATCGGACATCAGTTCGGCAGCCACCCGGTCGGCCTGTTCAGGATCGAGGCCCCGCTCCACGTAGATGGCGGCCAGTTCGGCAGTCTCAGCCACCGGGTTCTCGGCGATGGATGTGCGCTCGATCTCCAACTCGCGCTCCACTAGCTCAGCCTGGGCCTTGATCGACACGTACTCGCCGGCAGCCATGGACACCGCCCCGGCTAGGAGGCCCGAGACCCCGGCCACCCGCACGAGCGCCGCGTCGGTGCTGGCTCCGGCCATGCCCAGAATCAACGCCACATTGGAGACCAGACCGTCGCTGACCCCAAAGACCGCGGCCCGGGCGGCACCCCCCTGAACGTCACGATGGCGATGCACCCGCCCCTTCATCGACGGTCCACCGTGGTCGGCACTCACCCAGCCGACCCTACTTCCCACCCCCGAGCCGACCGGCCGAGTCACCGGACCTGATCCGGGAGTGGTGTCGCACCCCCTAGGGTTTTCGGCTATGCCACCCCCCTCCGACCAACCCACCGCGCTCATCGTCGGAGGCACCGGACCCACCGGACCATCGATCGTCCGGGGCCTCGAGGACCGAGGCCTTCAGGTCACCCTGTTCCACACCGGGCGTCACGAACTGGACGAGGTGGGCCATGTTGAGCACCTTCACGGAGACCCGTTCTCACCCGAGGGCATCGCTGACACGCTTGGCGATCGCACCTTCGACGTGGTGGTCGCCTGCTATGGCCGCCTCCGAGCCCTCGCCGAGCACCTATCTGGCCGCTGCGGTCGGTTTGTGTCCGTCGGCGGCGTACCCGCCTACCGCGGCTACTTCGATCCGACTCGCTTCGAGCCGGCAGGTCTGCCCGTACCGACGGCCGAGGGCGCTCCCCTGTCCACCGCCGATGACGACGGCAAGAGTTACCGGGTGGCCCGCACCGAGGAGTTGTTGTTCGAGCACCAGCCGACGGCCATCCACCTCCGCTACCCATTCGTCTACGGACCCCGCCAGATCGCACCGCTGGAATGGAGCATCGTCCGCCGGGTCCTCGATGATCGGCCGTCCATCATCGTCCCCGAGGCCGGCCTCATGGCCGAGACCCGGTCGTACAGCGAGAACGCTGCCCACGTGGTGCTGTTAGCCGTGGACACACCGGCCGCCAGCGGCCGGGCCTTCAACGTGGGTGACGAGGAGGCGCTAACCAACGCTCAGCGCATCCAGTTGATCTGCGCCGAATTGGGCCGTGACATCGAGATCGTCGGCATGCCCACCCATCTGGCCCTTCCGGCCCGCCCCCTCATGATGCAGGTCGAACCCGGCCACCGAATCCTCGACTTGTCAGCCACCCGCGATGTGCTCGGCTACCGAGACCTGGTGCCGGCCCGCACCGCGGTGGGTATAGCCACCAGATGGCTGGCCGAGAACCCGCTGGAGCCCGGCGGAACGGCGGAACGGATCCTCGAGGACCCCTTCGACTACGGGAGGGAGGACCGGCTACTCCAGTGGTGGCGGGACGCCACTGCGGATCCGCCCGACCTCAACTACCCAGAAGAGCCCGGGTACGGCGCCTACTACAGCGGCCCGGGGACTAG
>JAZADN010000084.1:0-25651 GCA_036123585.1 Actinomycetota bacterium
CAACCTCGGTACTCACCTCGTCGTTGGACCGATGTACCACACGGGGCCGCTGAGTGGCATGCGCTCCCTGCTGGCTGGCGTCCCCTCGGTAGTGCTGGGGCGTTTCAATGCCGAGGAGGCGTTGCGCTCCATCGCTGACCATCGGGTCGAGTCGACTCTGATGGTGCCGACGCATTTCATACGACTCCTCGATTTGCCAGTAAAGATCCGAGAGCAGTACGACGTCTCCTCGATTCGGCTTGTCGTCCATACGGGGTCCAAGTGTCCGGTCGAGGTGAAGCGAGCCATGATCGACTGGTGGGGTCCGGTCTTCGTTGAGGCATACGGAGCGACAGAGGTGGGCACCACCTGCTCCATCACTAGCGAGGAATGGCTCGAGCACCCCGGTTCCGTAGGCCGGCCGGTTCCACCGTTCGCCTCGCTGATCGTGGATGATCAAGGCGAGGAGGTCCCGACGGGATCGGAGGGGCGACTTTTCTTCCGGGATTCGACTGGTCGCGGCATTGTCTATGCCAACGATCCTGAGAAATCTGCCGCTGCACACCTTGAGCCAGGTGTCTTCACCCTCGGCGAAGTCGGGCACGTGGACGAAGACGGTTACGTCTACATCGACGATCGGATCTCAGACATGGTCGTCTCTGGCGGCGTCAACCTCTATCCGGCCGAAGCCGAGCAGGTGCTTCTGGGGCATCCAGAGGTGGCCGATGTTGCTTGCGTGGGCGTTCCCAATCGCGAGATGGGTGAAGAACTCAAAGCCCTCGTGGTGCTCGCGGATCCGGGGAGCCGGTTAGTGGAGGGCGAGTTACTCGAATACTGCCGACATCATCTTTCTCACCACAAATGCCCGCGTTCGGTCACTCTGGTTGAGGACCTCGGCCGAACGGCGATGGGAAAGATCGACAAGCGAAAACTCCGTTCACCCTGGTGGGATTGACAGCGAGGCATTCATACCGTGGAGCGGGAGGGGCCGGCGGGAGAGTCACGGAACATTTCCTCGGCGTTAAATCCAATTCGCTGGTCAGGGGTGATCTTGATGACGACCCGACCGGGACTGTCCAGGTGGTCCACGAAAGCAGCCTGAGTTTCCTTGCTTTCTGGGCGGACCCTGGCAGCTAGGGCCGGGTAGAACCAGTTGGCGGTTTCCGCGTCGTCCAAGACCAGGGCACTGCCCTTATAGGTCACCGTCTGGCTGACTCCTATGTCGGTACCTCGACTCGAGATTGCCACGGCGACCCTCGGCCTCTTTTCCACGGCACTCACTCGCTTTCGCCGACGCGTGCAGGTGACCCAGAAGCACCCCTCGTGGAAGATGAAGTTCATGATTACCCCGACCGGCTCGCCAGCGGCGGTAGTCCACATGAAGGTGCACTCGGTCTGCTTCGTCAGCAGCACGTCTTCTCGGGCGCTGTCGAGGTGGAACATCGACACGTCCTCGTAACTGTCGATGTAGTCGGGCCGGTCCTCTTGTTCCGCCATCTGGTGCTCCTTGCCTCCCTGCCGAAACTAGGAGAGGCCCTTGGCATTTAACTAATCGAAGAGTTAGTTTGTGAAAATGCGCACCGGGTCCATGGAGCTTCACAGGGGTCCCGGAGTTGGCTAAGCCGTTTCGCTTCGCCTGTCAGGCGTACGCGCCTTCTTCGAAGACCGAGTGGTTGGACACAGCGCGGCTGGCTGAGGACCTGGGGTACTCCACTCTGCACCTAGCAGATCACTACTTCGGACCCGGCCAGGCCCTAGAGGAGGCTAGGCACCCTCTCCAGACGGTGGCTGCCGTGCCTGCGATGATGGCTGCTGCCGGGGCGACGGAATCGCTTCGGGTCGGCTGTCGGGTCCTTTGCGTGGATTACCACCACCCTGTGGTGTTGGCAAAGGAATTGGCCACAATCGATCTGTTCTCAGACGGCCGTCTCGAGCCAGGCTTCGGAGCAGGGTGGGTTTCGTCGGAGTACGACGCCCTCGGGATCACGATGGATCCCCCCGGAGTCCGGATTGAACGCCTGATCGAAACCGTGGAGTTCACTCGCCAGTTCTTCGCTGGAGAGGATCTTTCATTCCATGGCGCGCACCTGACGGCAAAGGACATGAGAGCCGTGCCCGCTTCGGTCCAGCCGGAAGGTCCCAGCATCATGGTCGGTGGGGGATCACCACGAGTGCTCAAGGCGGCCGGCCGTATTGCGGACATCGTGTCACTGAATTTCGATAATTCGAGTGGACGGATCGGCTTCGACGGCGTCCATTCGGGAAGTTCAGGTCAGACCGCCAAGAAGGTCGACTGGATTCGCGAAGGAGCCGGAGGCCGATTCGGGGATCTGGAACTAGAGATAGGTGCCTACTTCACATCGGTCACTCACAATCCGCAGCCGGACCTGGAGTTAGTAGCGCAGAGAGTCGGTGTGGAGAGTGAGAGCCTGCAGGACCATCCCCATGTGCTCGTTGGCTCTGTCGAAGAGATCGTGGAGAAGCTCCATAGGCAGAGAGAGGTTTATGGCATCTCCTACGTGACCGTTGGTGCAGGGGTCATGGAGGACTTTGCGGTGGTCGTCGAGCGGCTAGTCGGCAAGTGAACACAGATGGCGCAGGGAAGTACAGAAGGTGAAGGAGGTCATGCGATGACCCGTACCCACCCAGACCTAGATGGTTTCGACATTCTGGACCCGGAGGTCCAGCAGTGCCCCCACCTGTACTACTCGACCATGCGTGACTCGTGTCCCGTGTTTCCCACAGAAGCAGCTGGTACCGAGTTCTATCTGATCAGTAGGCACGAGGATGTCATGCAGGTCCTCATGGACCCTGAGACTTTTTCCTCCAAGTTCGGGCGTTCAGGCCTCCCGCCGAGTGAAGAAGCAATCAGGCGAATTGCCGAGGTCCAGAATGAACTTGGGGCCTATCGCCGGAGGGACACCCTTCTGACGGTCGACCCGCCGGAACACACGCGCTACCGGAAACTCGTGAGTCGTGCCTTCACCTCGCGGGCGATAGCCGAACTCGAACCGTTCATCCGGGACCTGACCAATGATCTGATCGATCGATTCCTTCCCGCCGGACGGTGCGAGTTCGTCGAGGAGTTTGCAGTACCGCTTCCCGTAGCCACCATTGCGCGGGCGCTCAACGTCCCCGGTGATCGACTAGAAGATTTCAAACGCTGGAGCGACGATGCGATTGCCGGTACCGGGAGGCACCTCACGGTCGATGAGCAGGTCGAGTGTGAGAAATCAATCATCGAATTCCAGCACTACTTCGCCGAGCAGTTGGATCAGAGGCGTGCGGAACCCCGCAACGACATCCTGACCAACCTGGTCCAGGCACGTATCGATGTGCAGGAGGACCCTGACCTGCCCGACGAACCACTGTCAACTGAGGAGATTCTCAGCATCCTCCAGCAGATCCTTGTCGCCGGGAACGAGACCACCACGAAACTCCTAGCCGAGGCGATGCTTCTCCTCAGCGACCGTCCTGAAATCTGGAACCAACTACAGACCGACCCCACGATGGCGGGCCGGGTTGTCGAGGAGAGCCTGCGTCTTTCATCTCCCACCCAGGGGATGTGGCGGATCGCGACACGTGATGTCGAGGTCGCAGGCACAAGCATTCCTGCTGGTGCCAGAGTCGTCATCATGTACGCGTCCGCCAATCGTGATGAGACGTTGTTCCCCGATGGAGACTCGTTCGAGCCGAATCGGGACAACCTCTCGCAGCACTTGTCCTTTGGGAAAGGCAACCATTTCTGCCTAGGCGCAAGTCTCTCCAGGCTAGAAGCCGTGGTCGCGTTGGAAGAACTCAGCCGTCGGATCCATTCCTTCTCCCTAAGTTCCGGCAACGAAGTCCAGTATCAACCCAGTTTCATGCTCCGCGGGCTGAAGCGGCTCGACCTCGAATTGACGACGTCGTGAACCACCTCCGCCAGGCGAAGGAGGTCGACACTCCATTAGCGCTGCTACGTAATCCGCGAACTATCGATCACCGTCCCGAGGCATAGGGCTTCCTCGTGGACCCAAAGGACATCTTTCATTTCGGCTTTCTGGTCGCTGACCTCTCGAGGGCCATGAGGGACTGGGATTCGCTTCAGGAAGTGAGTTGGGCTGAACCGGCCGAGGTGCCCAGCCAGCAAGTCTGGACCCCGGAAGAAGGACAATCTTCGGTCCCTCTCCGCTTCGTCTACTCGATCGAGGGGCCAGTCCACATTGAGTTGGTCGAAGGGCCTAGTGGAAGCATCTGGGACTGTTCACAAGGGTCCGGTATCCACCACTTTGGGGTATGGGTCAACGACATTTCAGTTGAGACACAGGATCTCGTGGACCGCGGAGCGACGCTCTTGGCGGCGGCACGCTCGCCTGCCGAGGGTTATGGAAATTTCACCTACCTCGAGGTCCCGGCGGCCGGAGTCATTGAACTGGTGTCCCTCGATATTCGGCCCCGGATGGAGGCGTGGTGGTCGGGCGCAGCTTTCGCCTGACCGATCGAAGTGTCCGATGCCTAGACCTAGTCTGCACGTTTCCGTCTCAACCCCTAGTCACCTCATCAAATGATCGGGTCTTCTCCGTTTCCAGTCGGTCTGAGTGACCTGACCACAGAGGTGCTCTCCAGAGCTCTCGGCGTCGAAGTCCTGGACTTCGACGCGGAGCCACTGGGTCTAGACCGCGGAATGCTGTGCGAGCTCTTTCTCCTCGACCTCCGATATGGCGATGCCGCGCAAGGCCCGCCTCGCGTGGTCGCGAAGTTCGGCTCCTCCCGGGAACTGGTGCGCAGCCGGGCGTTGGCCGTCGGCATCTATGAAAGAGAGTTGCGCTTCTTTGACGCGTTGGCGAACCGCACCCCGATGCGGCTGCCAGACGTATATGCCTCCTGGTACGACGCTGAGAGCGCAGAGTTCCTGCTTCTCCTCGAAGCGATCGAGGCGGATGTCGAGGTAGACCAACTCAACGGGATCGACTCCGGTCGGGCCGCGCTGGTCATCCGGGAGATGGCCTCGCTCCATGCGAGATGGGCAGGTGACCCGGAGATCGTGGGCCTGGAGTGGCTTCCCGCGCTGGATTCACCGGATCGTCGCAGATCCCTCGGGGATCATGTCCGCAACGGCTGGAACCCCCTTGCTGAGATGATCGGCCCCGATTCGGATTGGAATATCTCGGTCGCTGGGGAGTTGTTGGAAAGGCGACTCGACGAGGCACTGGCCAATAGCCGAGGGTGCCTCGCGACCCTGATCCATCTGGACCTTCGACTCGACAATCTCCTGTTTTCTCCTGATGGGACCAAGGTGACCGTTATCGACTGGCAAGGAGTGGGTGTCGGACCCGCCTCGTGGGACCTCGCCTACTTCATTTCTCAGTCACTCACCATCGAAAGCAGACGGAACCACGAGGAAGAACTCCTGGCTCTCTACGCCGGCGCCGTGAGGGCGCTCCAGCCGGGGTTGGATCCCGTCGAACTACTGGCCGGGTATGAGGAGGCCATGTGGTACGGCCTGACGATCGCGGCCGCACTTATGGTTGTTGGAGACATGGACGAGCCGCGGACCAGACTCCTAGCCGAGACAATGGCTCTGAGGGCGTTGGCTGCCTTGGATGACCACGGACAGTTGGCGACAGAACTTCCATGAACCGTCCAAACGTGCTGCTTTTGCTGGCAGATCAAGAGCGCCAGAGGGACTGGCTTCCCAGCGGCCTAGAACTCCCAAACAGGCAACGCCTCATCGACGGGGGCCTCGAGTTCACCCGCTACTACACGCACACCTCACCGTGCTCTCCATCACGCGGGACCCTGTTCACCGGCGACTACATGCCCGTCCACGGCGTGAACGAGAATTGCATCGAGCCGGCCAACGGTGAACTGGGGACCGACGCGGACACCCTGGGCAAGATCTTTCGCGAGCAGGGCTACTACACGGCGTACAAGGGTAAATGGCATCTCACCTTCGAGGCGTATCCAGACATGGACGCCTATGGCTTTTCGGACTGGGAGGGAAATGACAAGTCGTTCTGGGGGCAGGCGGGAAGTGGAACGGAATTCGACGGGCCGATAGCGACTTCGGCTGCCGAATGGATCCGGAACTCGGCACCCTCAGATCAGCCTTGGTTCCTCGCAGTGGGCTTGGTGAACCCTCATGACGTCATGTGGTACCCGATGGACCAACCGTGGTACCAGGAGTCCAATCCCCTTCATTTCGAGTCGGTGCGTGATCGACACGCCATGCGGGACTGGGGTCGCGATGACCCGCTTCCGGCTTTCGAACTTCCCTACGACGAGTGGTTCACTGAGTTGCCGGCCAACTTTGACGATGATCTGCACACCAAGCCAGACGTGCACCGACGTTTTCTCCACGAATCAAGCAAGTCATGCGGCTGGCTAGAACGTTCTGATACCGAACACTGGCTGCGCCAACTCGACTATTACGCCAAGTTGCATCAGTTGAGCGATGAGAACATCGGCCACATCCTCGATGCACTGGATGACACGGGAGGCTGGGACAACACCGTTGTCGTCTTCACCTCGGACCACGGCGATCAGTGTGGTTCGCACGGGCTGCGATCGAAGGGGCCATGGAATTACGAGGAAACCATGAGGATTCCCCTCTACGTCCTCGTGCCCGGGGTGACAGCGGCAGGCTCGACGACGGAGGCGATGTTCAGCCATGTCGACCTAGCCCGAACCTTGGCAGGCTTCAGCGGAGCCGGCGAGGATCGTCTGGAGGGTTGGCCAGGTCGGCAGATGAGCGAGGTCCTGGCCGATCCTTCGACCGATGGTCGCCCTGAAGTTCTCTTCGCTCAGGACTGGGCCTGGTACGACGGCCTCCTCGAAACCCGCTATGCGAGCCGCGGAGTGTTCGATGGGCGATTCAAGTACTGCCGCTACTACGGGATTGGTGGTTCAAGTACCACGCGGGGCACACCGATCACGTCAGCGAAACAAGTCGACCGAGATGCAGCCTTCGAAGACCATGAGCACGAGCTCTACGATCTCCAAGAAGACCCTCATGAGCTAGTGAACCTCGCAATGGACCGCAGCCGTCGCCAAGAGGTCCGCCGCAGGTTTGAAGACCTCCTCGACCTAGAGCGCCAGGAATTCAGAGACCACTGAGGTTGGCGGAACAACGAACCGGCAGGGTCAACCCAGGCGACTCACCCGGACTGGGATAGCGCTCTGCACGGCCATCCCGGTGATGGGGTCGGTGCCTCTCTCGTTGGAGACCAATCGGTTCGTTGGCGAACCTTCGGTGCGTACGTCCTCGTCTGTCCGGGAAGCCGTTCCCCAAGCGTGGGACATCGAGACGACACCTCGTTTGACGCCCAACGACGGTTCGGCGACGCCGTCGACGGCCCCATTCGGCGACTCAATCCTTACGAGTTCACCTGCAGTAACACCCAGAGAGGCCAGGTCCTCCGGGTGCATGAATGCGGGGTTGGTCGTTCCCAATCGTGATAGCCCCGGTAGTTCGCGTCCGAAGGAGTTGAGAACGTGCTTGGCCCGACGGCTGATGAGTCGATACGGAAACAGCGCCTCGCTATCGCTGCCCAGCAAACGGTCGGCTGAGCTCCGCTCAGCCAAGACCTCGTCCAGTTCGCGGACGACGTCCGCTGGGCCGACATCGATCCGGGCAGCGGAGCTGCCGTCGTCTGGTAGGACCCGGACACGGTCTGGGTGGATGACGCCCCGATTTCTGCGGATCTCTGCCATTGGCATCCTTGCCGACCCGTAGACGAGGTCAAGGACCTCCTCGTCACCAATTCCCGGCTCGATACCGCCTTCAGAGAAGGGGATGGATCCGCCTGGAAGATCTATGGGGCTGCCGTTTCGAGCAGCGATACCGGCAAACACCTCCCACTCCGCCAAGAGATCGCCCTCGGGGTTCAGAACCGCCGGGGTGTAGTTCGTGTATGCCGCCGGAAAGCGCCGGTCCATGATGTGGGGAACGTCGGCTCGCTCCAGTTGGAGTCTCGGAGCAATGACGAAATCCGCGAGCTCGCTGGTGGGACTCATGCGGTGGTCAATGACCACAAGAAGTTCTAGAGCCCGGAGTGCGGCAACGGTCTTTGTCTGGTCCGGCCACGCCACGACTGGGTTGCCACCTGAGACGATGAGTGCCCGGACTTGCCCTGGTCCACCGAGGAGGATCTCGTCGGCGAGGGTGTTGGTCAGCATCTCGTCCGCCATGCCGCGCAAGCCCCGAACGCGATGTGCAGCGCCCGGCGCTGGATCCGATGGTGGCACTACTGCGGCGCGGCGCGTGTTCCCCGGGGACAGGAAATGGCCACTCTCCAGTTCGTCACCAGCACGGTTCACCCGGCCGCAGATGGCGTTCAGGCAAAGGGCCAAATGTTCGGTCAACATCGAGTGCGGAGCCATATTCGGGCCGGTTCCGGTGCCGGCGGATCCGCGCTCGGCTGCCCCAAAGATTTCTGCTGCATCCGTAACAGCCTGAGCGTCGATCCCCGCGCGCCTAGCGACGTATCCAGGATCGAACGTCTCTACTGCCGCAACTAGTTCATCGAAGTTGGATACGTACCTATCGCAGAAGTCCTCGTCGGCGTGACCCAGTCGGATGATCTCTCGGATGAGTCCGGCTAGGAGCGTCGGGTCCTCGCCAGGCCGGATTTGCAGCCAGACATCGGCGCTGGCAGCGAACTCGGTGCGGCGTGGATCCACGACGATTGTCTTCAGGCCTCGATCTTTCGCCTCCCGCAGAGAAACGAACGGGTTGGTCCCTTGAAGGCCGCCAGCCGGGCCGTAGCCCGAGGCGAGCGGGTTGTAGCCGATGGCCAGGTGTACGTCGGAATCGGAGAAGTTGTGCCAGCCCGCTTCCCAGGCCCCCATCCTCAGAGCTGCGGACCGATGGGCCGGTTGATCGATGGTCAGCGAGGTGTAAAGGGAGGGCGATTGGAGGCCCTCGTGCCAAGCAGTGGCCACTGGAACGGCAGTCGAGTTCTGGTAAGAGCCCGTTCCCGTGTAACTGGCTACCGCTCGGGGGCCGTGGTCGGCAACGATTCTCGCGATCCTCTTAGCGATTTGGTCAAGGGCTGCAGCCGAAGAGATCGGCTCGTAGGACCCGTCAGAACTTCGTTGAAGGGAAGTTCTGAGGCGATCGGAATGGTGATGGTGGTCTGCGAGTTGCCGTCCTTTCACGCAGGTGAAGCCCTGGAAGAGAGGGTCTGAGCGGTCGCCGCGAATGCCAGTGACCCGATCGCCATCTTCAATATCGACAAGGATCGGACAGGCCGCATGGCAGAACCTGCAGAAGGAGCTATGCGTAGCCGCCCTCTGCCTCCGTGTCGCGTTCGTCCCAGCCACCCTGACAAACTAACCGTCGGGTTACTTTGTGGGTAGGTGGACCGATTCCACGGGCCTTGTCCACCAGAGATGAGCGAACCTGGAATGTGTGAGGATCAGACGGGATGACGGTACGCGACCTCTTCGAGATGAACGGCCGGGTCGCCGTAGTCACTGGCTCCGGGCAGGGGATCGGCCGGTCGATCGCGTTGGGTCTTGCCGATTTTGGTTGTGATGTCGTGCTGAACGCCCGTCGAACCCATGATCTCGAGATCACTGCGGCGGAGATCGAAAAGCGAGGACGCTCCGCTCTGGTAGTGCCAGGAGATATCCGAGACTTTTCTGAAACGCTCGCCGATCGAGCCATGGAGAGATTCGGACATCTGGACATCTGGGTGAACAACGTCGGCGGTTCAGACGAGAAGACAACCAGACGACTTGTAGAGACGAGTGATGAAGTGTTTCGGTCGCAACTCGACCTCAACCTCACATCCGCATTTCAGGGATGCAGGGCCGCTGCTCTCCGGATGGGAGAGGCCGGTTCCATTATCAACATTTCGTCAGGCGCCGGGACTCGCGGATCACCGTTCACCGGTCCGTATGCGGCAGCGAAGGCCGGGATGAACAACTTGACCCAGACTCTGGCCCTTGAGCTCGCGCCGGAGATTCGCGTCAATGCTGTTGCCCCCGGTCCCGTGGCTACAGAGGCATTCCGAGAGGTTCTCAACGTTGAAGACCAGTTGGACGAAATCAGAGCCACCATCCCGCTTGCTCGGATGGGCAACCCAGATGACATCGCAGCGGCCGTGGTCTACCTCGCGTCCGATGCCGCAGCTTGGGTTACCGGTCAGCTCCTGTTGGTCGCGGGTGGCCGCACACAGCGGGCCCACCATTACCGGCCGAGGCCGGAGAAGGCCTCGTAGAAGAGGGTTTAAGGCAGGGTGGTCATGTCCAGGCTTGAGGGAAGAGTTGCAGCAGTCTCAGGAGGCACCCGGGGGATCGGCCGTGCTATCGCCGAAGCATTCCTAGACGAGGGAGCCTCGGTCGTCATCAATGGTCGAAGCGCAGAAAAGGGCTCGGCTGCTCTCGACGAGATGGGCGGTGGAGACCGCGTGGCTTTCTGGCCGGGGAGCGTGGCCGACCAGAGGGTGGCCGAGGGGCTTGTTGACCACGCAGTAGAGACCTATGGCCGAATCGACATTCTCGTCTGCAACGCAGGCGGCATTGGTGATACGGCCCCTGTGGTGGAGATGTCCGACGAGGAGTGGCAGTACGAACTGAACCTGAACCTGAACCACACCTTCTGGACCACGAGAAGGGCCTTGCGCCACATGATCCCCCAGGGGTCAGGGCGGGTGATTGCGATCTCCTCGGTCGAAGGGAAAGTGGCCAAGCCCAATATTGCCGGCTACACGGCCAACAAGCATGCGATCAACGGGTTCGTGAAATCGGTAGCCCGGGAGGTTGGGGTGAACGGGGTCACGGTCAATGCCATCTGCCCGGGCATTGTGCTGACCGACATGGTCCAGGAGCGGGCTGGCCGAGCTCAGGGGTTGGGTGGCGTCGAAGAGTTGGTTTCCTTCTACACGGCGAACACCGCTCTCCGACGTCCCGTCACCGTGGAGGAGGTTGCCGCATTCGCTGTCCACCTTGCCTCTGAAGAGGGTGCCGGTTTCAGCGGAGGGACAATCTCGCTTGATGGGGGAGATGCGTACTACTAGCGGCAATGGTCGAGCGGTTTGGAGTTGTTGGACCGGAGGCCGTCAGCCGGTCCGCTCCCCCCAGATGGGAACCACTTGACCGGTAGCCAGATGCTCGGGCCGAGGTTCCGGGTCGCTACTGGAGCCCGACCATCCAATCCAGGATCCTAGGAATCGGAGGACTTCTTAGATGACCCAGACATCGGCACTTGCCGGGCGAGTAGCAGTGGTTACAGGTGCTAGCCGGGGCATCGGCAAGGGAATAGCGATCGGGCTCGGGGAGGCCGGTGCGACGGTTTACGTGACGGGTCGCTCAAGAGGAGATGGCGACCGCACAATTGACACAACAGCAGAACTGGTGTCACTGGCCGGAGGACACGGCCTAGCTGTTGAGGTCGATCATGCGGTCGATGACGAGATCAACGGACTTTTTGAACTCGTGGAATCTCAACACGGGGGCATGGACATACTCGTGAACAACGTGTTCAAGATTCCCGATCCTCCGGCGTGGGAGGGAGGCTTCTGGGAACACCCACTGGGAATTTGGGACGACCAAGTCGGGGTAGGGCTCCGCGCCCACTACGTGGCCTCCTGGAGGGCCGCCCCACTGCTGCTTCGGCGTCCGGGCTCCATGATTTTCAATATCACCAGCCCGGCGGGCTTCACTTACCTGTTCAATGCTGCCTATAGCGTCGGAAAGGCTGCACTGGACCGTATGACCCATGATCTCGGTCTCGAACTCCTTTCAAGAGAAGTTTCGGTGATCGGCCTCCGGCCCGGACCCGTTCGAACCGAGTTCATTGAGGACCAGGCGGCCAGAGGCATCTCGGTCGTGACCGAAGGCGTCGAGACGCCGGTCTTCATCGGACGGGTCGCAGCCGCTGTTGCCGCCGATCCGGCTCGACTAGATATGACTGGTCGAGTCCACTGGACTACAGACCTGGGCTCCCACTACGGACTGGTAGATGAGGATGGTGGGGTGCCGATGCCAGCTCGGGAGCGTTTCAAGGATGCTCCACGGGCAGACCCCTACTCGTCTAGACCGATGACCGAAATCCGTCTGATGAGGCATGGAGGAGTTGAAGGCGAGGAATAGCGCGGGCAATCGGGGATCCGTCCACGATTTGATGTAGGGATCCTGGGTCCCAGTTAGCCTGCATTCCCATGGATCGGCCCACAGCTTTCGCCCATTGTCGCTTCATCGGAGACAAGCGAACCCAGCAGGCATACGACCTGGACGGCGTGGTCGACGAAGAGGCCATGTCAGTGATCCTCGACGAGCTCATGGCCAGCGAACGTTTCCTCTCCTTCAGCCCGGACACCATGGCTGAGGCCCGGAATCGCGGCTATCGACTCAGTCGGGTCTAGACGATCCGCCAGAGGCATGCCCGCAGCTAGCCGCTCAACGACCCTTCCTTTCCAGAGGTGACTTTCGACCCCCGACGGGAACTGGTCGTGGCCCTCGCCAACTTCTACCAAGGCCACCCGGACACCAAGCGGTTTCCGATGCTCGCCGAGGTGGGTGGGTACCTGAGAGAGGCACTTGTAGCCGAATCGTTGGAAAACCCTGAACCCGTGAACCTTCCGGTAGGACGGCTCTTGGGACAGGTCGACCCTGAGAGCGATGTCGCTGGTGTCGCTGAGATCTTGCAGGCTTTCGTCACGGCGGGGCCCTCCCTCCAGTGGATCCAGACCCCCGCTTATGCCGAGACGCTTTCGGAGCACTTCCTGGACAACTACGGCTACGTACGGGTGATTGGGCCGGGAGGCCTGGTCGAGTCATCAGTGGCGAGTGCAGGGTTGGGCATCTGGGGAGCGGGTTTGCACTACCCGCGCCATGAGCACCCGGCCGAAGAGACGTACCACGTACTCCACGGTTCGGCGATGTTCCAGCGTGGCGACGGACCTTGGGAGCCGAAGGGCGTGGGGGAGTCGGTCCACCATGCCCCGTGGGAGCGCCACGCCCAGCGGTTCGGCGGCGAGACCTGCGTGCTGCTGTGGGCGTGGACTGGGGACGTCGCCGTCAACGCCCGCCTGGTGCCCGACAAATGCTGAGATAGACGGCCCGAGTCCGGGGGGCGTCACACCGGCTCAGGTGTCGCCGTCCCTCAGTTGTGGGACCGTTGCCGGATCAGATTGAGGGCGCTTCCGGCCTTGAACCACTCGATCTGGTCGTCTGAGAAGGTGTGGTTGGTGGCGATCCGGACTTCAGAGCCGGCAGACGAGGTGATGACTACCTCCACCTGCCGGCCAGGGGCCAGATCGGCTACACCGACGACCGAGACCTTGTCGGTGGGTCCGATCCGGCTGTAGTCGGCCGGATCGGCGAAGGTCAGCGGCAGTACGCCCTGTTTCTTCAGGTTGGTCTCGTGGATCCTGGCGAACGATCGGGCGATCACGGCCTTGGCGCCGCGAAATCTGGGCTCCATCGCTGCGTGCTCCCGAGAGGAGCCCTCGCCCATGTTCTCATCGCCGATGGCCACCCAGCTAATGCCTGCTTCGTGGTAGCGGCGGGCGATTTCCGGGAAGGGGCGGGTCTCACCGTCCGTGGCGTCCCAGCCGGTGCCGACCTCGCCGGTATAGGCATTCACTGCGCCCATGTAGACGTTGCCGGAAATGTTCTCCAGATGGCCTCGGTACCTCAGCCATGGTCCCGCCATGGAGATGTGGTCAGTGGTGCACTTGCCCTGGGCCTTGACCAGCACCGTGAGGCCAATCAGGTCTTCGCCATCCCACGCCGGGAACGGAGTGAGCAGTTGCAGGCGGTCGCTGGTGGGCGATACCACGACCTCGACCGACGAGCCATCCGCCGGCGGGGCCTGAAAGGTTTCCTCACCGGGGTGGAAACCGGCGGCCGGCAGTTCCTCGCCGGGACCCACCGTCAGGCGGACCTCTTCGCCGGCGTCGTTCAGGAGCACGTCGGTGGCGGGGTCGAAGTCAAGGCGACCGGCGATGGTCAGCGCGATCACCGTCTCAGGCGACGTCACGAAGGCGTGGGTGGTGGCGTAGCCGTCGTTGCGCTTTGGGAAGTTCCGGTTGTAGCTGGTGACGATGGAGTTGGGAATGCCTTCCTCGATGTCCTGGCGATCCCACTGGCCGATGCACGGCCCACAGGCGTTGGCCAGCACCTGAGCACCGAGGGCTTCGAAGTCGGCTAGCAGGCCGTCGCGCTCGATGGTGGCCCGGACCTGTTCGGAGCCCGGGGTGACGAGCAGTGGGGCCTTGGCACTCAGGCCCTTGGAGACGGCGTCACGGGCGATGCTGGCCGCCCGGGTGATGTCTTCGTAACTCGAGTTGGTACACGAGCCGATCAGGCCGGCGCTGACGTCCAGCGGCCAGCCCTCGCGCTCGGCTTCGGCACCCAGGTCGGCCACTGGCCGGGCCAGGTCGGGAGTGTGGGGGCCGTTGATGTGCGGCGACAGAGTCGACAGGTCAATCTGGATGACCTGGTCGAAATAGGCGCTCGGATCGGCCTCCACCTCGTCGTCGGCTCGCAGGTGGTGAGCCACGGTCTCCGCGGCCTCCACCACCGCCTTGCGGCCGGTCGACTTGAGGTAGCGAGCGATGGCGTCGTCATAGGCGAAGAGCGAAGTGGTGGCACCGATCTCAGCACCCATGTTGCAGATGGTGGCCTTGCCAGTGGCCGAGAGGCTGCGAGCACCAGAGCCGAAGTACTCGACTATGGCGCCGGTGCCGCCGTTTACGGTGAGGATGTCGGCAACCTTCAAGATGACGTCCTTGGGTGCCGCCCAGCCGTCCAGTTCGCCGGTCAGGTGGACGCCGATGAGTTTCGGCCAGCGCACGTTCCACGCAAAGCCGGTCATGACGTCGACGGCGTCGGCGCCACCGACGCCGATGGCCACCATGCCGACGCCTCCGGCGTTCGGAGTGTGGCTGTCGGTGCCGATCATCATCCCGCCGGGGAAGGCGTACTGCTCGAGCACGACTTGGTGGATGATGCCCGAGCCGGGCTTCCAGAATCCGGCGCCGTATCGGGCGCACACCGAGGCAAGGAAGTCGTACACCTCGCGGTTTCCCTCCACCGCGGCGGCAAGGTCCTTCTTGCCATCGTCTCGGGCCTGGATGAGGGGGTCGCAGTGGGTGGTGGTCGGAACCTGAACCTCATCGAGGCCAGCGGTCATGAACTGCAACCAGGCCATCTGGGCCGTGGCATCCTGCATAGCGACTCGGTCAGGACGCAGATCGACGTACGAGAAGCCGCGCTCCAGGTCGGCGTTCGCCGGGTCATCGAGGTGATTGACGAGGACCTTCTCGGCCAGGGTGAGAGCACGGCCGAGACGGCGACGACCGATGGCCACCCGCTCGTCGAGGGTCCCGTAAACGCCCTGGATCAACTCGATGGGTGTAGAAGCGGCGACGGCCATGGCGAAATCTCCTTGGCGGGCGTGCTGGACGGACACGCGAAGTTCTCTCGATGGTTTCTTGAGATGCTCCGAGACTACCGGGGGTCGCTCGGGCCCCTTCTGCTCGCAACTCCGAAGGATCGTGATTGTTCGCCACGCAGGCGGCGACAGAGGGGACGGGTCAGAGCTTCGGCCAGCGGCGGCGGCGTCGTCGGGAGCGGCGATCGCGGTCGCCCAGCGCCCAGGCCCGCCGCCAAGCACCCACGTCAGGGCCGGTCAGGCCCGGTGAGGTGCCGGCGTGGGCCCGGATACGGGCCTCGTACCAGTTTGAGGTGGCCTCGTCGCCGAGGGCGGCCACAGCGGCCTGGAGACGCACGGCGAAGGCCCGGGCGTTCTCGCCCTCGTTTGCCACCAGCGGGTCGCCGAAGGTGAGGGTGGTTCGCGACGGGCGGGGGAGGGTCCGGCCCTTGCGGAGGATCCGCCCCGTGCCCTGGATGTGGATGGGCACCACCGAGACCCCGCAGCGGATGGCCAGAAAGGCCGCCCCACCGCGGAACTCCTGGCCCCAGCCGTCGGGACTGCGTCCGCCCTCGGGGTACAGCAGGATCGACCAGCCCTCGTCGATCAGGTCCCGGGCCAGATCGGCCGAGCGCCGTCCCACCTTGGTGCGCTCGATGGGCACGGCGCCGATGGCCAGCGCCGAGACGGCCCCGGACAGCCGGTTGCCGAAGAAGTAGTCGGCTGCCGCGCCGACTACGACCCGGTGACGCCACGGGTCTGGGATCGAGGTGAGTAGCAACGGCGTGTCGGCATGACTGTGGTGGTTCGCCACGAACACCACCGGCCCGTCCAGGTCGTCGAGACGGTCGAGGCCTCGGCGGTCCGGCGAGGCTAGAGCAGCCATGGTGGGCCGCATCACCGATTCGACGATGGCGGCCCGGGCCACCCTTGCCGGGTAGCGGCGGGCCCACGACGTGTCGTAGTCGGCGCCAAGACGCCTAGACGGGGGTGGGGGCTCGACGCCGGTAGGGACTGGTGCGGCGCGCCACGGGAAGCCTGACCGGGTCACCTTCACCCGGAGGCGAGCAACGGCGTCAAGCACGTGGTCCATCGGGTCAGGTCACGTCGGCCATGAGGATGGGCGGGTTCTTGATGTGGGTGATGGTGGGTTGCGGCCCGACCACGTCGGAGGCGATCTCCAGAGCGTCCTGCAGGGTCGAGGCGGGCTGGAAGCCCATGCGGCGTACTGCCGCCGGATCGCCGCCCACTATTACCACCCGGCCGAGGTGCTGCAGGGCGTGGCTGCCCCAGTACCACATGTAGAACGGGTGGACGCCGTGGTAGGCGTACGAGTTCCGGTACAGGTGGATGTACCACTCATCTTCGGCGAACTGCTTCTCGTACCTCTTCTCGATCTCGACCGGGTCGGTGGTGTCGGCCAGTACCTGCTCGAAGAAGTCGATGTAGCTGGGGTGGTGGACGGGGTGGAACTCCCAAGGGGTGGGGTGGCTCATGATGAGCACGCCGCCCTCGCGGACCAGTGGCCGGCCCTTGTACAGGTTGAAGAAGTACCCGAGCCCGAGGCACATGACGAGAATCGGGTTCATGATGGAGTTGACGTTGTACGGACAGATGTAGGGCAGACCCATGGTCAACACGTCCGTCTGGCCCTCGACGGGCACCAGATGTTGTCGGAACACGTTGGCCGTGGTGACCTCGTGGACGGCTTCCACCTCGCCGGCCTGTACCGACGTCAGGGCGTAGGGAGCCTGCCACGACGAGAAGACCTTCCGCCTGGCCCTAGTGGGCATGACGTCGAGGCCGTGCTTCATGCCTAGAAACTGCATCCGGTCTCGGGTCGACCACTCCCACTCTCGCTTCTGGAGCAGGGCAAGGGGGCCTTCGCGGCCGAACGTGTCGTTGTTGACCGTGGTCTCGATCTGGAAGATCTTCACCCCGGCCTCGCGGATGACCTTTCCCATTCGCCAGTTGGAGGCGTGGAGCGCCGAGTTCTCCCTATCCATGAACGACCGGGAGTGCTGCATGGTGTGGACGTTGTGGTGGTGGCGCAGGCCGGTGTAGCCGGACAGACCCGTGGCGGTGCTCTTGTGGCCGCCGTCCATGGAGACGAGGTTGATGTTGACGTAGACCACCAGGTCGCTCTCAGCGGCCCGGCGGCTGAACTGGACATCCTCGCCGTGTGGGGTCTCGCCGAGGACGACCATGCCTTCGGGGTCTTCGGCGTCATGGTTGTAGAGGCGGCCGTCGGGGGCGAAGGCGTCGTAGACGCGGTCGCCGACGGCATGCCGTAGTTCGTCCTCGGTCATCCGCCGGTGGATGGCGAGAGCGGCGATCAGGTGGACATCGTCCACGCCGGCCGCCGCGGCCTGGTCAAGGACCGCCTCGATCACCCGCTGGCGGATATCGGGCCGACGCATGGGGGGTAGTGGCAGCGAGATGTCGTCGAAGGCAATGGTCAACTTCATGTCCGCCCGCAGCAGGGCCGACAGGGGCTCGGAGTCGCCAATGGGGTGCTCGAGGGCGTGGCGGATAGCGCCGTCGGGGTCGGGCAGGCCCTCCAGCGGCTCGGCCGGGTAGATGACCCGGGAGCGTTCGGTGGGCAACTTCTCGAGGCGGAAACCCTCGCCGTGGTGGAAAACGATCGGCGGGCTGTTCCGGTCGACGTCGAGGACAAATCCGGGGCGTGGTGCGAGGTGGCCGGTCATGGTCGGTCTCCGGTCATGGGGGATCCAGTCATGAGTGGCGCTCCTTCTCGTCGCGCAGGTCGAAGGCGATCTTGGTGGCTCCGCGGCGGCCAGCAGATGCCGCGTGTTCGAGGGCGTCCTGGTAGCGGGATAGGGGGTAGGTAGCTGACACCAGAGAGCCGAGGCCGGCGTCGGCGACCAGATCGGCGGCCAGATCGAAAGTACGTCGTTCCGAACCGTCGGGAAGCACCTCGGTGCCGTATGTGTATGCGCCGACCAGGGTGACCTCGCGGTGCCACAGGGGTGTGAGTTCGAGGGAGACCTCGGCCGGCATGCCGACCAGCACGATGCGGCCTCGGGGTCGGACGATGGCCAGTGCGTCGGTGAGGCTGGCGGAGGAGCCGACGCAGTCCACGACCACGTCGGCGCCGCCGGTGAGTCGATCGACAATTCCCTCGGTCGGGCCCCTACCTCCTGAGGAGGGGCCGAGCCCGGGGGCGCCGATGGCCCGGCTACCCGTGGCTCGTCTTACGGCTCGGCGAAGCTCGCCGGGGGCGACCACGTGGTCGGCGCCGAGCCCGGCAGCGAGGCGGCGCTGTTCGGGGTAGCGGGCGGTGGCGATGAGGGTGCGGGGCGAGGCATGGGCCCGTAGGGCGGCCAAAGTCACGAGGCCGAGGGTGCCGGCGCCTAGGACGGCTACCACGCCGTCGTCGGGAACTCGAGCAGCCAAGGCGGCGTGCACCCCGCAGGCCGTTGGCTCGACCATGACGGCGGCCTCGTCGTCGAGGGTTTCGGGGACCGGGTGGAGTTGCGACGGGTGGGCAGTGAAGGCGGTGGCCCAGCCACCGCCGGTGTCATGACAGGAGCCGGTCTGTATGCCCGGTTCCAGATCCCCGAACGACGTGTGTTCGCAGTTGCCGAGGTGCCCGTCGGCGCACGGTCGACACGTCGGGTCCAGATTGCGACTGACGCAGCCCAGCACCGGTTCGAGGACGACACGGGAGCCGTCATCGAGGTTGCCGACCACCTCGTGGCCGGGCACGAACGGGAAAGACACCAGCGGTTCGAAGTACCGAGCCGAGCGACCGTCGACGGTCGCCAGGTCGGAGCCGCAGATGCCGGACAGGCGGGGCCGAACCTTCACCCAGTCCGGTCCGGGTGGCGCGGGTTCGTCGAGGTCGGTCAGCTTCAGCGGACCGGCCGCCGCGCCGCGTCCCGGGGTGAGGCCACCTGCCAGACGGGCTGCTGCGTACCGCGGCAGGTTTCGTCGGAACTGGAGTGCTTTCACCGGCTCGTATCCGAGTGGAGGGCGGGGGCCAGCGGCAGGGAGTTGCGGTGCATACCAGGTGACTTACGAAAGTCCTCGACCAACCAGCCCCGCTTGCGGGCGATGCCGGCCAGGCGTGTCTCGGGGTTGACTGCGACGGGGAAGCCGACCGCCTCGAGCATGGGCAGGTCGCTGGCCGAGTCCGCGTAGGCCACCGACTCGCGCAGATCAAGGCCGTGTTCGTCAGCGTGGTCGACGAGGGCCTGATAACGGGCCTCGCCGGTGGGAGGCACGGCAGTCAGGCGGCCGTCGTATGTGCCTTCCACTACACCCAGCTCGGCGGACACGATGTGGTCGAACAGGGGGCGGAACGGTTCGACCACGAAGTCCAGGGCGCCGGTTATGAGCACCGTGTGGTGGCCCAGCGCCCGGTGTTCTCGAACCCGGCGGATGGCCGCCGGAAACGACTTGGCGAGAATCAACTCGCTGAATTTCTCCAGGGCATCGTGGGCGATCTGGTCCACGGGTGCGCCCTCGTAACGCCGATAGAAGTAGCGCAGGAAGTCGCTACGGTCCTTGCGGTCCAGCGACAGCAAGGTTGGGGCCTCGGCAACCAAGCCGGCCACGAAGCGGACCCGGTCGCGACCCCTGAGGCGACGGCTGCCCAGCCAGGCGTAGCTGGCTACCACGTTCGAGGCGATGAGGGTGTTCTCGAGGTCGAAGGCGGCCAAGTGACGTTCGGGAGCCAGGACCTGACGACGAAGGCGTTCCTCGCGGCTCTCGCCTCCCCGGGCCGGTGGCTTCATGGGCACCCGCCCGGCTCTGACGACCGAAGGCAGGTGCACCTCGGGCGCGTAGACGTCCCAGTCGACGACCCGGGGGTCGAAGCAGAAGGTGGCACGGTCTTCGTCGGACAGCGAGTCCCAGAGGGCCAGCAGGCGATCCAGCCCGTAGACGGCCTCGCACTCGGCGTAGGCGCCGTACAGGTCGACGTAGCCCTCAGCCCGCCGCACCAGTTCCCGCTGCTCTTCGAGACGAGCACCCACCTCAGCCTGGCGCCCCCGAACCGGCAGTACATCGAACACCTTCTGTGCCCGGTCGAGCATGCTGCCGGCCCGTTCCAGTTGCTTCTTGACTCGGCCCCGGCCGGGAAACGACCACTCGGGAACCGGGATGGGTTGGCCGAGGTCGTCGTAGATGGGGTGTTCGGTGAACCACTCGCGGACGAGGTCGACGAGCTTGCCGTAACGCAGTGGGTTCACTGCGCCGGAGGCGACTTGGACGATGTCGGGTTCGTTGTCGGGGCCGCGGGGTCCGCGGGCCGCCACGGCACAGATGGCGGCCACCACCAGGTCAACCGGGATGACGTCGATGGTGCCCTCGGGGACGCCGGGAAACTCTTTCAGCAGGCCGCGGGCGTAGGAGATGATGACCGGCTCGGCCATGCGGAAGCCCCGGATCCAGCCGGGAAACGGCTCCGCGAGGGCTGACTCGATGATGGCCGGACGGACCACGCTCACGGGTACGTCACCTGCCACCTCGGCGGTGGCGATCTCGCCGAGCGCCTTGGTGTAGGCGTAGGCATCGGGGAAGCCGAGCGAAGAGGCGCGGGCCACGCCGGCCTCGGCCATTCGGTCGTCGACCCAACGGGACCGGAGCTGCTCGGTCTTCGCGGCCAGGCTGGGAACTCCGGCAGCGCCGAGTTCGCCGTGGGCCTGGTGGCGGAACTCGGCCAGCGCCTCAGGGGTCCGGCTTGCCGTCTCGGTCTCGCGGCGAATGCGTCGGGCGGCGTCGACCTCGGTGCGCCAATCCACATCGACGAAGAACGGACTGCCGTCGACCGGTTCCTCAGGGGCGCTACCTCGGCGACTGCCGGCCACGTAGCAGGTGGAGACGGCGACCAAATGGGGGGCCACGCCGAGTTCGGCAAGGGTCTCGACTATGCGGACCGGGCCGAGCAGGTTGACTTCCACGGCCTCGTCCAGCGGGGAGTCGAAGCTGACCGCGGCGGCGGAGTGGATGACGACGTCGCACGAGGCGAGCGCTGCCCGTCCCTCGTCGTCAAGGCCGAGGCCATCGGAGGTGACGTCTCCGGCCACCGCGGTGACCCGGTGTTTGGTCATCTCGGTGAAGCCGTCGGGGCCGAGGCGTTCCCGGAGGGCGTCGAAGGCGTCATTGCGGAGGATGTCGCGCTCAACTCGGCGGGCCGCTCCCCGTCGGCCTGGCCGAACGATGAGGACCAGTTCGCAGCCGGGAACTGACCGGAGGAGGCGTTCGACGAGAGCGGTGCCGAGGAAGCCGGTGCTTCCCGTGACGGCTATGCGTCGTTCCGACAAGGCCTCGGGGATCACGGGTCGTTTTCTATCAGAAAGACAGCTTCTCTACCAGATGGTCAGGCCCTCTACCGAATGGTCAGGACAAGGACTACGGTCCGGGTATGGCTGACGTCAACGCGCGGGGGAATACGCGAGAGCTCGTGCTGGATGCCGCCCTGGCCTCGTTCGGTACCGCCGGCTACGACGGGACCTCACTGGACGATCTGGCGGCGGGCCTCGGGATCCGCAAGCAGACGATCCTGTACCACTTCGTCTCCAAGCGGCGACTGCTCGACGCGGTGGTCGACCGGTGTGCCGGCGACTTGGCGGCCGCCCTCGAGGAGGTGCTGGCCCGTTCCCGTGCTGAAGCCACTGCAGCGACCTCCGCCGGCCCGCCCGCCGGTGGCCCCTCGTCCAGTGATTGGGACCGGGTGGAGGACATGGTGAAGGTGGTCTTCCGTATCGCCCTGGAGCGCCCCGTGCTGCTCGGCCTGTTGCGCGAGGTGAGCCGGCCCGGGTCGCCGGGAGCGGTGCGGGTCCGCACCCACCTCGAGCCATTGATGGCCCGGGCCCGCCGGTGGATGGAGGACGAGATGGCGGCCGGACGGATGCGCCGCACCGACGCCCAGTTGCTACTACTCAGCGCCTACTCCACGGTGGTCGGTGTGGCCACCGAGATCGAGGTGCTCCGGGCAGCCGGGGTGGGCCCGACGCTGCGGCCAGTGGTCAGGCGTCGAGCCGAACTGCTGCGTTTCCTGCGCTCGTCGTTGGATCCCAGCGCCTGAGGTCCCACCCGGTGGGATTCGTCGCCGGGTCAGTGCTGAGTGTTACGGCGCCGCCGGGTGTGGCGATCCACCGCCAGATCGACCAGACGATCGACGAGCGCCCGAGATGACAGCCCGGCCGCCTGCCAGAGTCGGGGATACATCGAAATCGGGGTGAAGCCGGGAATGGTGTTCACCTCATTGAGAAGCATCCGACCGTCGTGGGCCAAGAAGAAGTCGACCCGGGCCATACCGGTGCATCGAAGGGCTAGAAACGAGCGGGCCGCCATCTCCTGGAAGCCGACCGATACCTCCGGGGGCAGGTCAGGGTCGACGACCAACTCGGCTTCATTGGTCTCGTACTTGTCGGCGTAGCTGTAGAACTCGTCCCCTGGCCGGATCTCGCCAGGTCCGGAAACCTGAGGCGAGCGCTCGCCAAGCACCGCGAACTCGATTTCCCGGCCGTCGACCGCCTCTTCGACCACTACCCACTCGTCGTAGGAGGCCGCCGCCGCGAGCGCCTCGCCGAGCGAGGTTGCGTCGGCGACCCGGGACACCCCAACCGACGAGCCGAGGTTCGCCGGCTTCACGAAGACGGTCGGGCCGAGGTCGGCCAGCAGGTCGGCGAGCAGGGCCCGGTGACCGTCGGAGCCGGGATCGGCCAACTGGTCGGTGTGCAATCCTCGATAACGAACCTGGGGGATCCCGTGGTAGGCGAGGATCTCCTTGGCGGCCAGCTTGTCCATGGCAAGCGCCGAGCCGAGCACGCCAGCGCCCACGTAGGGCACGTCGGCCAACTCCAGGAGGCCCTGCAACGTGCCGTCCTCGCCAAGCGGTCCGTGGACCACGGGGAACACCACCGGAGGGCCGGCCTCCCCGTCGAGGGCGGCCAGCGACGGAAGAGGGTCCCAGGCGGTTCCGCACGGGTCGAGGCGGTCCGGGATGCGTCCATCGGTGAGGGCGGCGGCGGCCGACTCGGCCAGCATCCAGCGGCCGTCGCGGTCGATGCCGACGGGGACTACTTCGAATTGCCCCGGGTCGGCAGCCGAGGCCACGTGGGCTGCCGAAACGCAGGACACGTCGTGCTCGGCACTGCGGCCCCCGAACAGGACGACGAGGGGACGACGATGAGCCACGTCGGCATCGTAGGGTCGCGTCCCGTGAAGGACAGGTCATCATGAGGATCTGGGCATCTGAGGTCGCGGCGTCAACCGGCGGAGAGTTGGTCGGTGCGGACGTGGTCGTCGAAGGGGCCACCCAGGACTCCCGAACTGTCACCCCCGGGTGCTTGTTCGTGCCATTGGTGGCCGACCGAGACGGTCACGACTTCATCAATGCTGCAGTGGACGCCGGTGCAACCGCGCACCTGACCCAGCGTCCCGGTCGGTCGCTGGCAGGGGCCATGCCGGACGATGGGGTCACGGCGATCCGGGTGGCTGATACGAGAACAGCCCTGACTGCCCTCGGCTCGGCTGCTCGCCGGTCGGTGGGCGCTGCTGGCGGCCGGGTTGTGGGGATTACGGGGAGCGTCGGCAAGACCTCCACCAAGGACCTGGTGGCCGCCGTGCTCGGCCGGACTGGAACGACTCATGCCAGCACTCGGTCGTTCAACAACGAGATTGGCGTGCCGCTCACCCTCTTGGGCGCGCCGGCCGATGTGCAGCACGTGGTGGTGGAAATGGGGGCCAGGTCGGTAGGCGACATCGCTCGCCTGGCCGAGGTGGCCCACCCTGACGTCGGCGTGCTGACTACCGTGACCGCCGCCCACACCGGGTTGTTCGGCTCGCTAGAGGCCATTGCTGAGACCAAAGGGGAGATTTTCGACGGCCTCCCATCCAACGGGTGCGCCGTGGTCACAGCGGACGTCCCCGACGCCCTTGCCCAAGCGCAGCGGGCCCGGTGCCCGGTGCTGACGTTCGGCGATCGCGGCGAAGTTCGAGCCCGCAAGGTCGAGTTGGACGACGCCTTGAGGCCGTCGTTCCGACTGGAGAGCCCGTGGGGGCGCGTCGAGGTACTCCTCGAGGCCCGGGGCGTCCACATGGTGGCCAATGCCCTGGCCGCTGCAGCCGTCGGCCTGGTGGAGGGTGTCGACCTGGCCGAGGTGGCGACCGGGCTGGCCGGGGCAGGAGTCTCCCCTTGGCGCATGGAAGTCGTCGAAGGTCCCCGCGGGTGCACCATCGTCAACGACGCCTACAACGCCAACCCCACCTCAACAGTTGCCGCGCTGGAAGCGCTGGCTTCGTTGCCAGGATCCGGCCTCCGAATCGCCGTGCTGGGCCTCATGGCCGAATTGGGCGACGATGCACCATCCGCCCATGCTGCGGTGGCCTCCCGGGCGGCAGAACTGGCCATCGAGGTGCTGGCCGTCGGCACGGATCTTTATGGGTCGACGGGCGGGACGCTGGTCGACGATGCCGAAGCGGCCCTCGCCGTCTTGGCCGACCGTCGACTGGGGTCGGGTGACGCCGTGTTGGTGAAGGGCAGCCGGGTGGCCGCCCTGGAGGCACTGGTTGGGGGCATGCTGGCCGGCTGACCCGGACGGCCCCGGCCGAGGTCCCGATACTGTCGGATCAGTCCGCGTCGTAGGGGAGTTCCTCGGGCGACAGCGGCGAGTTGGTCTGGTTCCAGTCGGCGAGACGCTCGGCGTCGCACCTCGGGCACAGGTGAACGACCCGCATCGACTGGATCGACAACTGCGTGCCCCTGGACTTGTCCACGATCGACTGAAGAGCTGTGCGGACTCCGTCGGATCCACAGGTGCCGCACCGTGGTCGAAGGTCTCGCTCCCACGACAGGCCGCAGGCACCGCAGGTGACGATGATGAACTCGGCGCCCGGGCCAACGGACCGCCGGCCCGACAGGTCGTCTTCTTCGTCGCAATTCGGGCAAGCCAGATCAGCAACACCGTTCACGGTCGGGACGCTAGGCGAGGACGGGCAGCCAGTCGGCTCCTAGGGTGCTCTGGTGCCCGGTCCCGTTGACCACTACTGGACCCTTGGGGTTCCGGATGACGCTACGGACCAGGAGCTCCGGGACGCCTACCGGGATCTAGCCCGACGAAATCATCCTGATCGAGTGGTGGACCCGCTCAGGCGGGTGGCGGCCGCCGAGCGAATGGCCAAGGTCAACGAGGCGTGGCTGGTCCTCGGAGACCCGGAGCGCCGCGCCGACTACGACCGGTCTCGTGGACCCGTGACACCCCCACCTCCGACAGCTCCCGGGGACGACCGCGTGTATGGACGTCGGGGTGACGCCTTCGACGATGTGGCGGTCTC